>DATHTQ010000187.1:0-30193 GCA_035463055.1 Candidatus Limnocylindria bacterium | reverse complement strand
CACCGGGGCGTATGGGGGGAGGATGCCTGGCGGGACAGGATGCCCGGGCGGTCAGCCCTGCGCGTCCTCGCCGCGGTAGTGGCGGATGAGGGCCTGGGTGCCCAGGTCGCCCATGCCCGCTTCCTCCAGGGAGGCGTACTCGGAGAGGACCGTCTCCAGCATCCGCAGGTGCAGCCCGCTCTGGCGGGAGCCCTCCAGCGCCAGGCGCAGGTCCTTGGCGAAGTGCGTGAGGTAGAAGCCCGGCGCCCAGTCGCCGCGCAGCTTCTTGGGGCCGTTGTAGGTCATCTGCCACGACGTGGCCGAGCCCGCGGAGATGGCGGTGAGCATCTTCTGCGTGTCCAGCCCCACGCCCTCGCCGTAGGCGACGGCCTCCGCCACGCCCGCGAGCGCGCCCGCGATGGCGATCTGGTTGGCCATCTTGGTGTGCTGGCCCATGCCGTCCCCGCCCATGCGGGAGAGGGTCCTGCCCATCAGGTCGAACAAGGGCTTGGCGTCCAGGAAGTCCGCCTCATCCCCGCCCACCATGATGGTCAGCGTGGCGTTCCTCGCGCCAACGTCGCCGCCGGACACCGGGGCGTCCAGGGGGCGCAGGCCGCGCTCCCGCGCCTTCTTCGCGATGCCCTGCCACAGCAGCGCGCTGCTGGTGGTCATGTCGATGACCAGCGCGCCCTTGTCCGCGCTGTCGAGGATGCCGCCGGGCGCGGTGTAGACCTCCTCCACGTCGCCGGGGTAGCCCACGATCGTGATGACCGCCTGGCAGCCGCGCACGCACTCCCCGACGCTGCCGAACTGCAGGGCGCCTTCCTGCACCAGCGGGGCGGCCTTGGACGCCGTGCGGGTGTACACGCGCAGCGCGTGCCCCCCCTGCATGAGGTGGCGCGCCATGGAGAGCCCCATGACGCCGATGCCGATGAACCCGATGGTCATGCGTTGTGCTCCTTTCGTGTGCCGGGATACCCCGGGTCGAACACCGCCCCCTCCTGCGACTGGGCCTCCGGCTCGGCCACGAGGCCCGAGCGGTAGGCGAGGATGAGCGCCTCGAGGTCCTCGGCCTGGCGGGCCATGTCCGCGCCCGCGTCCGTGTCCGCGACGGTCTGGCGGCGGGGGAACTTCTCCACGACCTGCAGCACCGGGCTGTCGAACAGCTCGCCCTCCAGGTCCTCCCAGGCGGGGTGCTGCGCCAGCGCGAACGAGTGGGAGTTGCAGATGAGCGTGTACCCGCCGATGCCCGTCGTGTGCTGGTAGGCGCGCGAGATGCCGCCGTCGATCATGAACAGCCGCCCGCCGCCCTTGACGGGGCTCTCGCCGTGCTTGAGCTTGACCGGGACGTGGCCGTTGACGATGTGCCCGCGGTCCGGGTCCAGGCCGAACTCGGCGAGGATGCGGCGGCAGGCGTCCTCCTCCTCGACGTGGTGGTAGTAGGGGTTCATCGTCTCGCGGTGGGTGGCCTTGTCCTCCAGCAGCATGCGCTCGAACGTGGCCATGCGGTCCTTGCCGAACACCGGGGACGCCGGGCCGCACCACAGGTACCAGAGGAAGTCGCGCGCCTCCTCCTGCTTGGGGCTGCCCTCGGGCTCGAACCACGCCGCGCGCACCTTGCCCTGGACGTACTCGAACAGCGCCGCGCCCCGGTACTCCCGCCCGTCCAGGCGCAGCGGGGCGAAGCCGCCGTCCTCGGTCATCGGCACGCAGCCGTGGTAGAGCAGCTGCCCGTCGTGGCGCAGGAACATGCTGCCCTGGCGGATGAGGAACCCCATGTGCCGCTGCAGCCTTGCGCTGTGGCGGAAGGACGCGGTCAGGGCGCGCATCAGCTCCTCCTCGCCGGGGGAGAGCGCCAGCGGCTGGAAGGGGTTGACGCTGGGGAAGTGCGTGTCCTTCAGCGGGTGCTCCCTGCCCTCCAGCGTGACGGTGCCGCGGCGGAAGTCCGCGCGGCTGAACAGGTCGCGGTCCTCCATGCCGTATTCCGGGCGGCGCGCGATGAGCTGCCCCTCCAGCTTGAACTGGATGACCGCCATCGCCTTGTGCATCCGGGCGGCCAGGTCCGCGCCCACGGTGTCGTACAGGTTGACGTTGTAGGCGTCCTTGGGGCGGAAGAGGGCGCAGGGGTCGTCCCTGTAGACGCTGTCGGCGAAGACGGACAGGGGCCGCAGGTTGATGCCGTAGCCGTCCTCCAGCAGGTCGAAGGTGTTGTAGGCGATGCCGGTGCGCACCACGCCGGCGACCAGCGCCGGGTTGCCCAGCGCCGCGCCCAGCCAGTGCAGGTCGTGGTTGCCCCAGATGACGTCCGCCTGCGGGTGGGCCAGCAGCTCGTCCATGATGAGGTCCGGGTGCTCGCCCCGGTCGTAGATGTCCCCGATGATGTGCAGGCGGTGGACGCAGGTCTTCTGGATGGCGCCGGAGAGCGCGGTGATGAAGCTGCCCGCGATGCCCGCGTCCAGGATGGCGCGGATGACCCCGTAGTGGTACTCCCGGCGGCCCTCGTCCTCGTCCACGTAGCTCAGCTCGTCCAGGGCGCCGCGGTAGTCCTCCGGCAGGAAGCGGCGCGTCATCGAGCGCGTGTACTTGGCGGACACCGCCTTGAACACCTGGATGAGCCGCGTGATGGCGCTGCGGTGCCACTCGTCGGACAGGCGCCCCTCGCGGGCCACCTTGCGCAGCACCGCCTCCGGCTCGTAGACCAGGTGGGCCAGCTCGTCCATCTCGTCGCGGCTCAGGGACGAGGAGAACAGCGTCATGATCTTGTCGCGGATGGTGCCCGACGCGCTCTTGAGCATGCGCAGGAACCCCCGGTGCTCGCCGTGCAGGTCGGAGAAGCAGTATTCGGTGCCCTTGGGCAGGCTCATCCGGGTGCGCAGGCTGACCACGCGCGCGGCGGCGGCGCGCTGCGTGGGGTATTCCCGCGCCAGCTGCCGCAGGTGGCGAAGGCGGAGGTCCTCCGCGGGGAGGGCGCCCGGGATCTCGGCCATGGCTCCTCCTGTCCTGTATTCTGCACCTCATTGTACCGCAGGCGGGGGGAAAAGCAATATGGGAGGGGCGCGGGCGCCTTTCCGGCCGGATGCCCCGGTTCCCGCAGGTATATTGCGCGCAATGGGAAAGAGGGGTATATTGATTACGCAATATTCAATTGCGTGCAATCGAAGGAGGCGGGCGTGTCGGTCCATGGGTTCGGGTACGCCCCGCTGGAGGGCGGCGAGGCAAGCATGGGGGAGTACGGGGGCAAGGTCCTGCTCATCGTCAACACCGCCAGCGGCTGCGGCTTCGCCCCGCAGCTCAAGGGGCTGGAGGAGCTGTACCAACGGTACAGGGGCCGCGGGTTCGCCGTCGTCGGCTTCCCCAGCAACCAGTTCCGCGGCCAGGAGCCGGGCGGGCGGGAGGACATCGAGCAGGGGTGCCGGGTGCGCTACGGCGTCACGTTCCCGATGGCGGCCAAGGCCGACGTGCGCGGGGAAAACGCGCTGCCGCTGTTCCGGTACCTGGTCTCGCGCCAGCCGTCCGGGGAGCCGGGCAGGGGGCTGCGGGGAAGGCTGTTCGGGCTCATGATGCGGCTGGCGGACCCGAGAGGCCATGCCGGCCCGGAGGTCCGGTGGAACTTCACCAAGTTCCTCGTGGACCGGGGCGGCGAGGTGGTCCGGCGGTACGAGCCCCCCGTGCGGCCGGAGGACATCGCGCCGGACATCGAAAGACTGCTGTAAGGCGGCGCGGGGAAAAGGAAGGACGATCGGTTATGGAGAAGGCCGGGCAGACGGAGGGAGAGGCGCATATGGACGAAACGGCGCATATGAATGAAGCGGAACACAAGGACGCCGCGCAAGGCGCGCAAGCATCCCGCGCGGGCGAAGCCATGCCCATGGACGAGGCCGCGCTGAAGCTGGAGAACCAGCTGTGCTTCCCGCTGTACGCGGCGGCGCGCGAGGTGGTGAACGCCTACCGGCCGCTGCTGGAGGCGCTGGAGCTCACCTACACGCAGTACATCGCGCTCATGGCGCTGTGGGAGCACGGGGAGCTGTCCGTCGGCGAGATGGGCGCGCGCCTCAAGCTGGATTCCGGCACCCTGACGCCGCTGCTCAAGCGCATGGAGGCCCGCGGCCTCATCCGCAGGGCGCGCTCCGCCCGGGACGAGCGCGAGGTGCACGTGACCCTGACCGCGGAGGGCCAGGCCATGAAACAGCAGGCCCTGCCCATCCCCTACCTGCTGCGCGAACAGCTGCCGCTTTCCGACGAGGAGGCCTTCACGCTGTACAAGCTGCTGTACAAGCTGCTGGGCCACGCGGAGGAAGGGCACGGGCCGGCCTGACCCGCCCCCGCGACGCGCTCAGCCCTGCCCTGCCGGCTCCGCCGGCGGCAGGGCTTCTTTCGTGAGCAGCTTGCGATAGAACGTGTCGATGAGCGACGCGCCCAGCGGCGCGGTGATGATGATGGACAGGACCGCGACCGTCAGGATCACGTTGCCGGATGCCAGCCCCATCGCCAGCGGCAGCCCGCCGATCGCGGCCTGCACGGTTGCCTTGGGCAGGTAGGCGAGCCCGGTGAACACCCGCTCGCCGCGGTCCAGGTCGGTGCCCAGCAGGCTGAGGAACACCCCCGCCAGCCGGAACGCCAGCACGATGAGGATGAGCAGCACGGCGGCCAGCCCCGCCCGGGCGGCATAGCCCACGTCCACCGCGGCCCCGACGAGCACGAACAGGATGAGTTCCGCCGCCACCCACAGCTTGGACAGCTTGGCCGACAGGCGCGTCGCGACGATGTGCAGCCTGTGCCGCAGCGCGCCGCCCGCCGCCATCACCGCCAGCAGGCCCGAGAACCCGATGGGGCCGGAGACGGCGTGCTCCAGCGAGACGAACAGGAACGCGACGGACAGGATGATGATGACCTTGGCCGAGTCGCGGATGTGGACCGCCTTGAAGAAGCGCGCCAGCACCAAGCCCGCGGCGGCGCCCCCCGCCAGGCCCAGCGCGATGGAGGAGGGCACCGACAGGAACTGCACAGGGGAGAGGTCTCCCCCCTGCGCCAGCCCCGCAAAGGCGGTGAACAGCACGATGACGAACACGTCGTCCACCGACGCCCCCGCCAGGATCATCTGCGGGATCCGCTTCTTCACCCCGTACCCCTTCTCCATCAGCCGCAGCATCCGCGGGACGATGACCGCGGGCGACACGGCGGCGACCACGGTGCCCATGACGGCCGCGTCGAGCAGGGAGACGCCCAGCAGCATGGGCGCGAAGGCGAGCATCGCCAAAATCTCCAGGACGGCGGGGACGAAGCACATCAGGATGGCGGGGCGCCCCACCTTGCGCAGGTCGTCCAGGTTGAGGCTGAGGCCCGCGCGGGCCAGGATGATGATCAGCGCCAGCTGCCGCAGGTCGGTCGAAATATCCAGTATCTTCGGGTCCAGCAGGTCCAGCAGCTGCGGCCCCAGGATGACCCCGGTGGCCAGCATCCCCAGCAGCCGGGGGAGCTTCAGCGCCTCGAACATCTTTCCCAGCATCCCCCCGCACAGGAACACCAGGGCCAGCGACAGCAGCATGCTCGTTTCCTCCATCTTCGCCGCGGGCAGCAAAAAGCTGATGCTCCTGCGGCCGTGTCACAGAAGTCATCAGCTTGATACAGCGGTTTGGGCCGAAGCCCGGGGAGCACTTCATTCCCCGCGGGGGATACTACTATCTTGCCCCGGCGCTGTCAACCGCCCGGCGCAGTGTCATTGCGGCGCAGGCGGCTGGCCCGCGGCCTTCGCGTTCCCCATGAAGATTTGCAGGATGAGGGCGGCGGCCAGCGCCATCAAGGCGCCGAACACGAACGGCGCGGGCGCGCCCAGCCAGTCCCACAGCAGCCCGGCCAGGACGCTGGCGGGCAGCAGGCCGACGCCCACGACCGTGGAATGCAGCCCCAGCATCGTCCCCTTGAGCTGGGCTGGGGACACCTCCGCGATGAACGCGCGCTCCACCCCCGCGGTCATCGCGGTGTACAGGCCGTACAGCAGGAAGGCCGCCGCGATGGACGCCCGGCCCGGGCCGAACGCGAAGCCCAGGTAGACGAGGGAGAACACGATATAGCCCGCGACGAGCACCTTCTTGCGGCCCGCCCGGTCCGACAGCCTGCCCAGCGGGATGGAGAGCAGCGACGCCGAAAGGTTGTAGGCGAAGTACAGCAGGATGACGTTGGCGTCCGTGAAGCCCGCGTTCCTGGCGCGCAGCAGCAGGAACGTGTTGGAGGAGTTGCCAAGGGTGAACACGAACGCCACCGCGAGGTACAGCTTGAGCCGCCCGTCCAGGCTGCGCGCGTTGCGCCAGAACGGCTCGCGCCTTGTCGCGGCGCGCTCGCGCCTCTGTTCTTTTATGAAGAAGAACATGAGAAGGCCCAGCAGCGCCGGGACGGCGGAAGCGGCGAAGACCTCCTTGTAGCGGAACGCCGCACCGCCGGCGCTCCTGAGCAGCAGGTACGCCGCGAGGATGCCCACGGCGGAGCCCGCCATGTCCATCGCCTTGTGGATGCCGAAGGCCTTGCCCATGTGTTCCTTGTCCGCGCTGTCGCTGATCATCACGTCCCTGGGCGCGGTCCGGATGCCCTTGCCCATCCGGTCTGTGACGCGTGCCGCGAGCACCCCCGCCCACGACCCCGCGAAGATGAGCATGACCTTGTACAAAAGCCCCGCGGCATACCCCGCGAAGGCAACCTGCTTCCTGCGGCCCCGCTTGTCCGTGACGTAGCCGCTGAACACCTTGAGCAGGCTGGCGAGGCTCTCGGCGATGCCCTCGATGACGCCGATGAGCACGGGCGTCGCGCCGAACGCCGCGCTGAGGTACAGCGGGAGGATGGGGTACACCATCTCCGAGCTGATGTCGGAGAAGAAGCTGACCAGGCCCAGCAGGATGATGTTGCGCATGGCGGTCCCCCGTGGATTCGCATATCGGAATTGGCCCCTGTTTGCGCAACAGGATACCATGGTTTCATCGCTTCGTCTTCCCGTTTCGCGCCGCGCCGTGCCCGCCCCGCCGCCCCGGGGTAGATTCGTTATGGGCGGGACGACGGTTTCCGCCCGGTTTCAGCAGCCGATGCCCGGCATGGGCGGGCGGCATGCGCCCCCTGCCGGACCGCAGGATAGACGGAGGTTTTGCCATGGCCAGCATGAATGAGAACGAGGCGAAGGAAGCGCTGGAGAAGGGGACCCGCAAGGCGGAGGAGATCCTGAAGGATCGCGACAAGATAGAGAGGTTCCTCCAGGGGCTGGAGGACAAGATGCGCCACGTGCCGTTCGTGGGCCGCAGGCTGGCGGAAGTCACGGTGATGGCCTCGCTGGTGCACAGCTACGTGCGCAAGGAGTATACGGACATCCCGTTCCGCTCCATCGCCGCGGTGGTCGGCGCGCTGGTGTATTTCGTGTCGCCCCTCGACGTCATCCCGGACTTCCTCCCAATCGTGGGCCACGTGGACGACGTCGCGGTCATCGCGGTGTGCTGGAAGCTGATGGGCCAGGACATCGAGAAGTACAAGAGGTGGCGCAAGCGGACGGGCCGGGAGATCAAGCCTGGGAAATAAGGGGAATGGGACCCCGGGCCGGCAGCCGGGCCGCTGCCCCGCATGCCTTTTCGCGGGCGGCTGCATCATTTTCTTCGGGGAGGCGCCCTTTTCCCTTGTATGTTATAAGGCCGCGTAGTAGCATCCCATCGGGTAACGGAAGCGCCCAAAAATGACAGGATGGGAGAAGGCCATGGACAAGGATGCCGCGACCGGGGCTGTGGGGGAACAGGCGCCGGAGGAACCGGAAAAGGGGTACGAGAAGGCCGCCGAGGTGCTCAGGGACCCGGACAAGATGGAACGGCTGCTCCAGAAGCTGGAGCAGAAGCTCAGGCCCGTCCCCGTCGTGGGGGACAAGCTGGCGGACATCCCCATCCTGGTGTCGATGCTGAAGAGCTGGGTGGAAAAGGAATACACGGACGTCCCGCGTCGCTCGCTCATCGTGCTCGTCGGCACGCTGCTGTACATCGTGTCCCCCATGGACGTCATCCCCGACTTCATCCCCATCGTCGGCCAGCTGGACGACGTGGCCATCGTCGCGCTCTGCCTGAAGCTCATCCAGCCCGACCTCGACAAATACGTGGCCTGGCGCAGGAGCACCGGGCGGGAAGTGGCCGCGGAATAACCAAATACCCCTCACAGAATAGGAACGGCCGCGATATTACGGACATCGCGGCCATTTATTTCGCGCAGGCAGACACACATTTCCGGGCCAATGGAATTTGCGGGGTCCGGGGGCGGCGCCCCCGGCGCGTCCCTGTTCCCCGTCCTACCTCGCCGGGACCGCGTCCTCGCTGAAGAGCAGGGTCTGGGTCGCGCGTCCGGCGAGGCCGTCGGGCTCCAGGCCGTTGTTCTGCTGGAAGGCCTTGACCGCGGCCTCGGTGCCGCTGCCGAAGTCCCCGTCGTTGCTGCCTGGGGCGAGGTAGCCCAGCTGGATGAGGCGCGCCTGCAGGTTCACGACCTCGGGGCCCTTGCTGCCCTTCCTGAGGGTGGTGACCTCCTGGGGCATCGGGATGGGGGTGGGCGGGGGCGTGGGGGTCGGCTCCGGCGTCGGGGTGGGCACGGGCGTGGGGGAGGGCGTCGGCGTGGGCAGGGTCTGCAGCGCGTCGATGACGGAGGCGAACGTCGGCTCCGGCGAGGGGGTGGCCCTGGGGGCCTCGTCCCCCCTGGGGGTGAACAGGAAGAACAGCGCCCCGGCCAAAATGATGACGGCCAGCGCCAGCAGCAGGATGGTGCGCTGCGCCCGGTTCATCGGCTGCCTTGTCTGCATATCTCCCGTCCTCAGGCTTCCTGGCGGCCCAGCTGCTCGCGCTGGCTGAACAGCGTCAGCGCGTCGATGAGCGGGTCGAGGCCGCCTTCCAGCACCGTGTCCAACTGGTACAGCGTAATGCCGGCGCGGTGGTCGGTGACCCGGCCCTGGGTGAAGTGGTAGGTTCGCACCTTCTCGCTGCGCTCGCCGCTGCCGATCTGCCCGCGCCGCCGGGCGGCGTACTCCGCGTCGCGGCGGGCGCGCTCCAGGTCGTACAGGCGGATGCGCAGCACGCGCATGGCCTCCTCGCGGTTCTTGATCTGGCTCTTCTCGTTCTGGCAGGTGACGACCAGGCCCGTGGGCAGGTGGGTGACGCGGACCGCGGAATCGGTCGTGTTGACGCTCTGCCCGCCGTGGCCGGACGAGCGGTACACGTCCACGCGCACGTCCCCCGGCTCGATGTCGACCTGCGCGTCCTCGCGCGCGGGCAGCACGGCGACGGTCGCGGTGCTGGTGTGCAGGCGCCCCTGGCTCTCGGTCTGAGGAACCCTTTTCACGACGTGCACGCCGCTCTCGAACTTGAGGCGGCTGTAGGCGCCCCGGCCCGACAGCGTCAGCGCCGCGTCCTTGACGCCGCCCAGGTCGCTCTCCGACACGGACATCAGCTTGGCCGTGAAGCCCTTCGCCTCCGCGTAGCGGGTGTACATGCGCAGCAGGTCCGCGCCGAACAGCGCGGCCTCCTCGCCG
This sequence comes from Candidatus Limnocylindria bacterium, assembly GCA_035463055.1. Classification (GTDB taxonomy): domain Bacteria; phylum Bacillota; class Clostridia; order Christensenellales; family Aristaeellaceae; genus UBA6115. The sequence continues at coordinate 20,685 of DATHTQ010000187.1, read as the reverse complement.
CCGGCGCCGGCCCTGATTTCCATGACCACGCCGCCCTCGTCGTCCTCGTCCCTGGGGAGCAGGCCCAGGCGCAACTCCTCCAATTGGGAGGCGCGCTTCCCCTCCAGGGAGTCCAGTTCCTCCCGCGCCATGTCGCGCAGGTCGGGGTGCGAGGCCATCTCGCGCGCCTCGTCCATCTGGCGCAGCGTGCTTTCGTACGCCGAAAACGACTCGGCCCGGGGGGCGAGGTCGGCCATCTCCTTCATCAGCGCCTGGAAGCGCGGCTGGTCCAGGACCGCGTCCGGCTGGGAGGCCGCGAGGGTCGCCTCCTCCAGCCGCTCCCGCAGGGCCCGGTAGTGCGCCGCGATGCGCTCAGCGTCCATCGGTGTTCCTTTGCGTCGTGACCGCCCGGGGCCGCCCGGACAGGTCCGGGTGGATGCCGGGCTTGGTGAATTTTGGGGGGAGCAGCGCGGCCACGGCCGCGGCCTGCCCGTCGCCGACTTCCAGAAGGAGCCAGCCGCCGGGCCGGAGGTGGACGGGCGCCTCGGCGATGATGCGCCGGTAGAAGGAGAGGCCGTCCTCCCCGCCGTCCAGCGCCATGCCCGGCTCGCGGCGCACCTCCTCCTGCAGGCCCGCCAGCTCCCCCGTGGGGACGTAGGGCGGGTTGCAGAGGATGGCGTCGAAGGCCTGGCCCGCAAAGGGCGCGAACAGGTCGCCCTCCCGCACGTCCATATCAACGTTGTGAAGGGCCGCGTTCCTGCGCGCGAGGGAAACCGCCCTGGGCGACAGGTCGCCCGCGAAGACATTGAGGCCCGGGCGGGCGAGCTTCAGGCTGACGCCCAGGCACCCCGTCCCGCAGCACAGGTCGAGCGCATCCCCCCGGGGCGGGGACAGGCGTACGGCGAGCTCACACAGCGTTTCGGTGTCCGCGCGGGGGATGAGCACGCCGGGTTCCGCCAAAAAGTCGCGCCCCATGAACGCGGCGCGGCCAAGGACGTACTGCAATGGCTCGCGCGCCTCGCGCCTCAGGAGCCACGCGTCAAAGCGCGCGAGGGCGTCCCCCGGCACCGCCCGCCCGCCGTCGGCGAGCAGCGACAGCCGGGGCGCGCCCACGGCCTCCGCCAGGAGCGCCTGCGCGTCGTGCCGCGGGTCCGGCACCCCGGCGGCCTCCAGGCGCGCGTAGGCCGCGCGCAGGACGCCGCGTACCGTTTCGGTCAAGCCGCGCCGGCCGCGGCGCGCGGGACCACCACGCAGCCCTTGCCCGTCTTCTCGCCCTCGGGCAGGCCGTGCAGCGCGGCGTTGAGCGCGGCGATGGACACCTCGAGCATCTCGTCCGTCGGGGGCTTGGTGGTCAGCCGCTGGAGCTGCATCCCCGGCCAGCGCAGCGCGCGGGTGACGGGGTTCTGGGCCTTCGCCAGCGCCTTCAGGGCCTCGTAGCCCAGCCCCGCGACGACCGGCAGCAGCAGCAGGCGGGTCAGCACCCGCGCGAGGTAGCTCGTCCCCATGTCAAAGCCCGAGACCAGCAGCACCAGCTCGTCGAACACCGAGTAGAACAGGATGGACAGCGCGAAGGTGAGCAGCAGGAAGCTGGTGCCGCAGCGCGGGTGCAGCGTCGTGAACGTCTGCGCGTTGGCGGGGGTCAGCGGCAGGCCCGCCTCGTGCGCGTAGACCGCCTTGTGCTCCGCGCCGTGGTACTGGAACGTGCGGCGCATGTCGGGCATCAGCCCGACCAGGTAGAGGTAGCCCATCAGGATGGCGATGCGCACCGCGCCGCTGACGAGGTTGACCGCGAACAGCGACCACCCCGCCTGGCGCAGGGCGCGCGCGGGCAGGTTGGGCAGCAGCACGAAGAGCAGCAGGCTCAGCCCCAGGGCCATGGCGACCGCCAGGCCCATCATGAGCTTCTCGGCCTTCTTGCCGACCTTTTTCTCCAGCCACTTCTCAAAGCGCCCCGGCTCCTCGCTCTCCAGCGCGCCGGACATGTCCGCGCTGTCCTGCAGGACCTTCATGCCCAGCTTGAGCATGATCGCCATGCTGACCGAGCCGCGGATGAACGGCTTGCCCATCCAGGGGTGCTTCTTCGCCGGGGACACATAGGCGTCACGCTTGACCACGATGTCGCCGTTGGGCTTGCGCACCGCGATGGCGATGGCGTCCGGCCCCTTCATCATCACGCCGTCGAGCACGGCCTGCCCGCCGATGTCGGGCTTCTTCTGTTCCTTCTCCGCCTCTATGGACCGCATTGCGTTCATGCTGTGATTTCATTCCTTCCCTGGCCGCGGTTGGCGGCCGTCTTTCCATTATAGCGCAACGGCGCATACGCGCAAGGACGGGCGCGGCGGGCGCAAACGACGCCAAATGAAAAAGCCCCTTGCGGGGCGTTTTTCATGCGTTGCTTGATTACTGGGCGGTCTCGCCGGGCTTGCCGTAGCGCTTCCGGAACCGGTCCACGCGCCCGCCCGCGTCCACCAGCTTCTGCTTGCCGGTGTAGAACGGATGGCACTTGGAGCAGATGTCCACGCGCATCTCCTTCTTGACCGAGCCGGTCTCGAACGTTTCCCCGCACACGCAGCGGACGGTCGCCGCGGCGTACTTGGGATGGATGCCTTCCTTCATGGGTTTCACCTCGTTTGAGCGCTTGAATTCCGGATTCATGGCGCGCTACCATGAGCCGCAAAGGGAATCATACCACGCGGGTGCGCGGAGCGCAAGCCCGCGATAGGCTTCAGTCCGACATCCGCTCCGGGTACAGCTTGATGTCCGCGGCGGCCTTCCACTCCTGGAGCGCGGCGGTATAGGCGGCCTCGCGGCGCTGGGTGAGCAGCTCCTCCAGGATGGCGGCGCCCACGGCCTCCTGCGCGGCGGGGCCCTCCGGCACGTCCGCGGCGTAGACGAGGACGTGGTAGCCGTAGTTGGTCCTGACCGGCTCGCTCACGCCGCCCGGGGCGGTGAGGGCCATGGCGGCGGCGGTGAACTCCGGCACGAAGGCGGTGGTGTCCGCGGAGACCGCGTAGCCCGCCTCGGGCATGCCCGGGTCCTCGTTGTACTCCTTGATGAGCGCGTCCGCGTCGGCATCGGGGGCGGAGAGCAGCGCCTGGACTTCCTGGGCCCTGGGCAGGATCTTCGCGAAGGCGGCGTCTTCGGCGGCCTTGCGCTCGGCCTGCTTGGCGTCGTAGGCGGCCTGGGCCTCGGCCAGCGCCTGGTAGACGGTCACCCTGGCGCGCAGTTCCTCGCGGCGCGCGGTGGCCGCCTCGTCCGGGGCGTCGGCGCGCGCGAGCTTGCCGTACTCGATGACCTCATCCGCGGTCAGCGCGGCAAGCTGTTCATCCAGCCGGGCCTGCTCGGCCTCGGTGCGGGTTTCGTTCTGCGCGAGGGCAAGGTGCGCGTCGGCCGCGGCCTGCGCCGTGTCCAGCGCGGTCTTGAGCGTGCGCAGCTCCGCGTCCAGCGCGGCCAGCGCCTGGGAATCCGCCTCTTCCAGGCGGATGAGCGCGTGCTTGACCATGCGGTAGCCGGCGGGCGCGTAGTACACCGGCGTGCCGCCGTTCACGTCCTCGCCGTACTGGGAGGGGGACTCGGCGTAGGCGGCCTTCGCGGCCTCCACGCGCGCGTCATACTCGGCCTTGAGCTCCTCGTCCGTAATGGAAAGCTCGCGGCCCGGCCAGGCTTCCAGCTTCTCGTGCAGCAGCGCTTCGCGCGCGGACTCGCGCATGACCTCGCGGGTATAGCCCAGCTCTTCGGCCTTCGCCTCCGCGGCGGCGTCCAGCTCCTGCTCGGGCAGCGTGCTGCCGGCGAAGAAGTATTCCTTGACCTGCCCGATGATGCCCTGGAGGCTCTCCTCGGCGTCGGCGTCGATGCGGGCGTTCTCCTCGTCGGTGAACGCGTCCAGCCCCAGCTCGCGGGACTTCTGGTGCAGCAGTTTGTCCTGCGCGGCGGCGTCCAGCGTGGAGGTGAGCAGGGCCGCCCGGTCCACGTTGATGCGCTGCGCGAGGCCGTACTGCACCATCAGGGACTGCTGCTGGTACTCGCGGTTGTAGGCGTTGTCGAGGATGCGGGCGAACTCGGCCTTCTCGATGGTCTCGCCGTTGACCTCGACGATGACCTGCCGCGCGTCCACCGCGGGGTCCTTGACGACCAGGCCGCAGCCCGACAGCCCCAGCGTCAGGGCGAGCAGCAGCGCGATAAGGGCGAGCCGGGAGGGTTTGCGTGTCATGGATGTTCCCCCATATCATGATGAATGAAAGCGCCGGATGATTATAACCCTGCCCGGGGCAAAGCGCAAACGCCGCCCGGGCCGAAGGCGCGGGGATTCCCTAGTTCCGCCTGATGATGCTCCCGTCCGCGCGCACGATGTGCCCCGGGGGCACGCTCCCGCGCACGCAGGCGGTCGGGTACACGCTGGCGCCGCGCCCCAGGATGCAGCCGGGGTTGAGCACCGCGTTGCAGCCCACCTCCACGCCGTCGCCCAGCATCGCGCCCACCTTCTTGCGCCCGGTCTCGATGCGCTCGTCCCCGTCGCGGCAGACGACGGGCTGCTTGTCGCTCTTGACGTTGGAGGTGATGCTCCCCGCGCCCATGTGGGCCTGGAAGCCCAGGATGGAGTCGCCGACGTAGTTGAAGTGGGGCACCTGGACCTTGTCGAAGAGGATGACGTTCTTGAGCTCCGTCGAGTTGCCCACGACGCACCCCGCCCCCACCAGCGCGGAGCCGCGGATGAACGCGCAGTGGCGCACCTCGGTGCCCGGGCCGATGACGCAGGGGCCGGAGACGCTGGCGCTGGGGGCGACGGTGGCCGTCTTGTGGACCCACACGCCCGGCGCGGGCTGCGAATACTCCTCCTGCGGCAGCGCCTCCCCCAGGCGCAGGATGAGGCTTGAGATCCCCTCCAGCGCCTCCCAGGGGTAGGTGAAGCCCTTCAGCCACTCCCCGGCGGCGCTATGGGACAGGTCGAACAGGTCAAGGATGGTCTGCATGCTCACGCCCCCGCGGCGGCGTGGCCGCTCCGGTGGATCGCGTCTATGATGGACGAGACCAATTGCTCGCACTTCTCGTGCGTGGCGGCCTCGGCCATCACGCGCAGCACCGGCTCGGTGCCGCTCTTGCGCAGCAGCACCCTGCCCTCGCGGCCCAGCTTCTCCTGCGCGTCCGCGACGGCCTTCTGCACCTCCGGCGCGTCCATCGCGGCCTGCTTGTCCTTGACGCGCACGTTCTTGAGCACCTGGGGGTAGACCTCCAGCGGGGCCACGAGCTGGGACAGCGGCTTCTCGCGCACGATCATCGCCTGCATCATCTTGAGCGCCGTCAGCACGCCGTCGCCGGTGGTGGCGTACTTGGAGAAGATGATGTGCCCGCTCTGCTCGCCCCCCAGCAGGTGGCCGTTCTCGCGCATGCACTCGTAGACGTAGCGGTCGCCCACGTCGGTCTGCTTGTAGGAGATGCCGAAGTCGTCCAGCGCCTTGTACAGCCCGAAGTTGGACATGATGGTCGTGACCACGGTGTTGTCCGGCAGGTTGCCGCGCTCCTTCATGAAGCGCGCGTAGACGTACAGGATGCCGTCGCCGTTGACGACCTCCCCGCGCTCGTCCACGGCGAGGCAGCGGTCCGCGTCGCCGTCAAAGGCGAACCCCACGTGCAGCCCGTTGTCGCGCACCAGTTTCTGCAGGCCCTCGATGTGGGTGCTGCCGCAGTTCATGTTGATGTTGACGCCGGTTGGGTCGCAGTTGATGACGTACGTCTGGGCGCCCAGCGCGTCGAACACCGACTTGGCGATCATCCAGGTGCTGCCGTTGGCGCAGTCCAGGCCCACCTTGTAGTTGCGGAACGAGTCGCGGGCGAGGGAGATCAGGTAGCCGATGTAGCGGTTGCGGCCGCCGTAGTAGTCCACCGTCTTGCCGATGCGCTCGCGCCGGGCGAGGGGAATCTTCCCCGCGTCGCCGTCGAGGTACTCCTCCAGCAGGGTGACGACCTGCTCCTCCATCTTCTCGCCCAGGCCGTTGATGAGCTTGATGCCGTTGTCGTAGAAGGGGTTGTGGCTGGCGGAGATCATCACGCCGCAGTCGAAGTGCTCGCTGCGGGCGACGTAGGAAACGCTGGGCGTCGTGGTCACGTGCAGCAGGTAGGCCTCCGCCCCCGCCGCGGTGACGCCCGCGGCCAGGGCATTCTCGAACATGTAGCTGGACAGCCGGGTGTCCTTGCCGATGACGATGCGGCCCTTCTTGTCGCGGCTGTAGTAGTCCCCCAGGAACCTTCCGATGCGCAGCGCGTGGTCGGCGGTGAGGCCGACGTTGGCCTCCCCGCGGAAGCCGTCGGTGCCGAAGTATTTTCCCATGTCCGCATCCTTTCGGTATAGGCGCGCCACCGCCGGCGCCCGGGCCGGGGGACTGCTTTGTGGGCATTATAGCGCATAGCCCCCGCGCGTTCAACGCGGGGCGCCGCGCGCTTTACATCCCGGGGCAAACCCTTTATCATAGGAAAGTACTATGTTTTGGGGGGCCGGGGTTGAAGCGCAGGGATCTGTGGGCGGTAGGGGCGGTGCTGGCGCTGGGGCTTTTGCTGCTCATCGCAAGCCGCGCGCTGCGCCCGCTCCCCGGCACCGCGCCCGGGACCCCGGTGCCGCTGCCCTCCTCCTCCCCCTCCCAGGGGGCGCTGCCCGAGGCGGGCAGCTACCTGCGCATCAAGCGCGGGAGGGAGTACTTCGACCTGGTGCCGCTCACCGGCCCGGGCGAGGTCACGGTGCACAGCGGGAACGGTCAGGTCAACGTCGTTGGCCTGGGGAAGGACAGCGTTCGGATGCTTTCGGCCAACTGCCCCAACCAGGACTGCGTGCGCCAGGGCGAGGTGAACCTCATGAACCGCGACACCCGCGTGCTCATGAACTTCATCACCTGCCTGCCGCACCAGGTGTCGCTGGAGCTGCTCACGCGCCAGGAGGCGCTGGCGATCGCGGGGGTGTCGCCGTGAGGAACGCGCGCGGCCTCGCGCTGGGCGCGATGTTCACGGCGGTCATGCTCGTGCTGGGCTACATCGAGAGCATGTTCTCCCTGGGGCCCATCCCGGGCATCAAGATCGGCCTGTCCAACAGCGTGCTGCTCCTGTCGCTGTACTGGCTGGGCATCCCCGCGTCCTTCGGGCTCATGGCGGCCAAGGTGCTGCTCTCAGGGCTCCTGTTCGGCAACCTGCAGACCATCCAGTACAGCCTCGCCGGGGGGCTGCTCAGCATGATGGGCATGGTGCTGGCCATCTACGTCGTCCGCGGCATGAGCCCGGTGGGCGCGGGCATCCTGGGCGGGGCGCTGCACAACGTGGGCCAGGTGCTCGTGGCGATGCTGGTGCTGGAGACCGCGAGCCTGCTGTACTACATGGCCGTGCTGGTCGTCGTCGGCGCCGTCATGGGCGCGGTCACCGGCACCGTGGTCACGCAGCTCAGGCGTTTCCTGCCCGCAGGGCGGCGGAGGCGGTTCGGGCTGGCGTCCTAGGCAGGTCCCGCCAACCTTCAAGCGCCCCGCGTCCATGCGACGGCGGGGCGTTTTCGCGGGGAATCCTGTTGACATCCCCACCCCTTCGTGCTATTGCTTGCGTGTACCAGGGGGCTTGTTCGGGGCCGGGCGTGCGGCCCGGGGGGAACGGACGGGGCCCGCGCCCCGGGAAGGGACGCGGGGCAAGGAAGGACAGCATGAATAAACGGGCGGCATTGCCGTTCATCGCGGCCGCGCTGCTTCTCGCGCTGGCGCTGGGGTGGGCGGGCGGCGCGCAGGCGGCGGTTGGGACCACGGCGGACGGGTTCGTCTACTCAACGCTGAGCGGCGCGGCGACCATCACGGGGTACACCGGGAAGCTGTCGGCCATCACCATCCCCTCCAGCGTCGCCGGGGTGCCGGTGCGCACCATCGGCGCCGGCGCATTCCGCGACCGGCGCGGCATCACGTCGGTCACCGTCCCCTCCGGCGTGCAGGGCATCGGGGATTCCGCGTTCCGGGGCTGCACCGCCCTGGCCACACTAAACCTCCCCGGCAGCCTCGCGGGCATCGGCCCCTACGCGTTCTACGGCTGCGGGAGCATGCGGACGCTGACCCTTCCCACGGGCCTCCAGAGCATCGGGGCGTGGGCCTTCAGCGCCGCGGGCTCGCTGTCCTCGGTGAGCCTGCCCGGCACGCTCACCACGCTGGGCGAGTGCGCGTTCTACGCCTGCCCGAGCCTGCTCACGGTGCGCATCCCCGGCAGCGTCGCGCGCATCAGCGCGCAGGCGTTCGCCGAATGCCACAGCCTGTCGTCGGTCACCATCCTGGCCGGGGTCACCCGCATTGGCGACAGCGCGTTCGAGGGCTGCGGGAGCCTGCAGTCGGTGAGCATCCCGGGCAGCGTCGCCGTCATCGAGGCCGACGCCTTCTACCGCTGCGCGTCCCTGGGCCGCGCCGCCTTCCCCAGCGGCGTCACCGCCATCGGCGCGCGCGCCTTCGCGGGGTGCATCAGCATCTCGTCGGTGAGCATCCCGGGGACGGTGTCCAGCATCGGGGAGAGCGCGTTCGAGGGCTGCTACACCATCTCCTCCGTCAACATCCCCCAGGGCGTGGCCTCCATCGGCGCCCGGGCCTTCTTCGGCTGCCGCTACATGTACAACGTTACCATCGCGGCCTCGGTGACCTCCATCGGCCCGGACGCGTTCACCAACCCGCCCAGCACCATCTACGGCTACCCCGGGAGCTATGCCCACACCTACGCCGACGTGAACGGCATCCCCTTCAAGGCGCTGGTCCTGGGGACGCCCAACATGTCCGGGGCGCGCTGGGACTACAACGCGCCGTTCATGTACGACGGCACGCAGAGGACGGTCACGGTGACCGGCCTGCCCGCCGGGGTGACGGTCAAGGCGTACGAGGGGAACACCGCCGCGGACATCGGCTCCTACCATGCCACCGTGACGCTCGACTACGACGCGGCGCTGTACAGCGCGCCTGCCCTGCCCGCGCTGGACTGGCAGATCGTCGCGGCGGCGCCCTCCACAGCGCGCCCGGCGCCGAAAGTGACGGCTATCGAGTCCGTCAGCGCGACGGCGCTCAAGCTTACCTGGGACAGGGTCTCCGGGGCGTCGGGGTACGAGGTCTGGCGCAGCCCGAGCCAGGCCGGGCCGTACACGCTGGCGAAAAAGACGGCGGGGCTCACCTGGTCGAGCACCTACCTGACCCCGGGGACGCAGTACTTCTACAAGGTCCGCACCTACGACACGGCGTTCGGGGTGGACTACGTGTCCGGCAGGTTCGGCCCGGCCTACACCGGCGTGCCCATCGGCAAGGCCGCCCTCACCGCGGTCACGGCGACGGGGACGACCTCGCTGGAGGTCCGGTGGTCCGCGGCGCCCGGCGCGGCGGCGTACCAGCTGCAGCTCGCCATGGCCGCCGGCGGCCCCTACAAGGCGGTCCGGACGACCGCCGCGACGTCCGCCGCGATCACGGGCCTGAAACCCGGCACCGGGTACTGGTTCAAGGTCCTGCCCTATGCCAAGATCGGCACGCTGACCTATTACGGCCCGCTCTCCGGGTACCGGGGCGGCAGGACGCTGGCGCGCTGAACCGCGCATCTTCCCCTCAATGACAGACACCCCGGCGGCGCATAGCCTGCCGGGGTGTCCATATCCTGCGGGTGAAATACCGGGCGTTTACGCTTCGACCTTCGATATCCGGATCTCGCAGCGCGGGCCGCCCTTGGCGATGGTGTCGCCCAGGCGGAAGCGGAACTTCGGGTACGCGCTGATGATGCCGCGGTCGCCGTCCATCGCGATGTCGCACAGCCTGGGGATGTCCGCCTCCGGCACGCCCAGCTTCGTCCACGCCTGCACCAGCGGGCAGTAGTGGAAGTCGATGTCCAGGCTTGTGTCGTCGCTGCGCACGACGTCCATCTCGAAGCAGTTGACGACGTCCTCGTTGGCGAACGCGCGGGCGAACTCGGGCAGGTCGTCGGTGCGGGGGAACTTGTTGTTCCCGTGGAACGCGCCGCAGCGCAGGATGGCCTCGGAGGCGAAGCTGTCGTCCAGGCCGCGCTTCTTCGCTTCCTCCACCAGCAGGGCGAACCAGGTGGCCCGGTGCTCGATGGCGCTGCGCAGCAGGTCGGTGCGGGGGTCGCTCCGGGTGGGCTTGTTGGTAATCATCCGGTCGTCGTCCTTTCGTTTTTGAGCATCCTGTATAGCGTCGCCCGGCTGATGCCGAGGGTACAGGCGATGTCGGTCTTGCTGCGCCCCGCGGCCAGGAGCCGGCGGACCTCCCCGGCGACGAGCTCGTGCGCGGTCTTCCCTTGGGAGGGGGCGTCCCCCCGCTCCCCGAAGCGCAGGATGAGCGCGGCGCCCCCGCCGTCCAGGAACCGCAGCGTGCAGCGCGCGCAACCCGCCCCGTCCCCGCAGGAAACCGCGAGGCCGTCCGCGTCCCGGCCCTCGCGCAGGCACCGGGCGAGCCCGGGGTCCGGGATGACGTTCTCCAGCGGGATGTTGACCGTGCGGCTGCCGGAGAAGAACCGCTGGTCGAACGCGCGGTTGGAGAACGTGATGAGGCCCCGCTCGTCGAGGATGGCCGCCGCGTCCTCCACGCAGTCGATGAGCAGCTCGCGCTCATGCTTCTCGCGCAGCAGGCGCGTGGTGTCCTCCACCGCCTTGATCTGGGCGGACAGGCCGTGCGCGACCTCGCCCAGGAAGTCCAGCGTGGAGGCGAGCCGCTCGAACAGCGCCGCCCCGGTCTGCCGGGGGATGACCAGCGCGATGGCGCCCGCGACCCGCCCGGACAGCAGGATGGGCACCCCGATGAGGCTCTGCATCCGGCACTCGGCGCGGTCCTGGCAGCGGCGGCAGCTCTCGAACCGCTCCTTGTCGTCGATGGCGAGGCTCTTGCCGGTCTGGATGATCATCCCGACGATGGACGAGCTGCGCACCACGATCTCCCGCCCCGCGTAGCCGAAGGTGTCGGCGACGCGCGAAAGGTCCGTGTCCACGATGACCACGTCCACGCCCAGCAGGCTCTTGATGGCCGCGGCCGTGCGTCCGGCGCCCGCGCGCACGTCCGCCAGCCGGGCCCCGGGCTGCGGCGCGGAGGGGAGGCTCACGCCGCCCCCTTCCCCAGCAGCGCGGCGCCCAGTTCGTCCAGCTGCCACGCCATCGTGACGGCGCCGGGGTCGAGGTGGCCGACGCCCTTGTCCGCCTGGTAGGACGCGCGGCCCTTGACGGCCTCCATGCCCCGGGTGGCCTCCGCCCCCGCGAGCGCGGCGCGGCGCATCGCCGAAAGCGCGCCCTCGGGGCCTTCGCCGCTTTCGAGGGCTTCCTTCAGCGCCCCCACCGCCGGGTGCAGCGCGTCGATCATCGTCTTGAAGCCCGGCTGCGCCTGGCCCCGCTTCATCATGTCTGCGAGCATCGCCGAAAGCGCCTCGGCCAGCTGCGGGAGGGTCGCCTCGCTGCCCTCGGGCATCGCGCGGCCCGCGGCCTGGTACCCGCCGCCGTACAGGATGCCGGACGACCCGCCCACCCGGCTCATCAGCGTCATGCCGATCTTCCTGAACATGGCGGAGAAGCCCAGGCCCCGCAGGGCGTCCGCCTGCTCCAGCAGCGCGCCGAACCCGAGGTTGAGGTTCGCCCAGTGGTCGCCGTCGCCGGTCGCGGCGTCCAGGGCGGACACGTAGTCCTTCTGCGCGGCGATGCGCGCGGCGGCCCGCTGCAGGTAGTCCGCGTAGTCGGCGGTCGTGAACGTGAATCCCATGCTGCCCTCCTCAGCGGCGCAGCGCCGGCGCGAGCGAGGGCGCGTCCAGCAGCCGCGTGAGCTCGTCGTCCAGGCGCATCAGCGTGACCGAGCAGCCCGTCATGTCGAGGCTCGTCATGAAGTTGCCCACGAAGGAGCGCGCGACGCGCACGCCGTGCGCCTCCAGGATGCCCGCGGCCTCGCGGTACATGACGTACAGCTCCATGAGCGGCGTGCCCCCCAGGCCGTTGACCATGAGGGCGGCGCCGGAGCCGGAGAAGTCGAGGTCGGCCAGGATGCGCGAGACGAGTTTTTCCGCGGTCTCCCGCGCGCCGGAGAGCTTCTCGCGGCTCACGCCCGGCTCGCCGTGGATGCCCATGCCGATCTCCACCTCGTCGTCCGCGAGGGTGAAGCCCGCCTTGCCCACCGCGGGCAGGATGCAGGGCGTCATCGCCATGCCCATGGAGCGCACGCTGTCGGCCGCCTTCTGCGCGGCGGCCTTGACCTCCGCGAGGCTGCGGCCCTCCTCCGCGGCGGCGCCGGCGGCCTTGTGCACCAGCACGGTCCCCGCGATGCCCCGGCGGCCTGTGGAGTAGGTGGAGTCCGGCACGGCGACGTCGTCGCGCACGACGACGAAGTCCGTCTCGATGCCCTCGTCCCGCGCGAGCTCGCCCGCCATCTCGAAGTTCATGATGTCGCCCGAGTAGTTCTTGACGATCATCAGCACGCCCGCCCCGGCGTCCGCGGCCTTGATGCCCTCGAGGATGCGGTCCGGGCTGGGGGAGGCGAACACGTTGCCGGCCACCGCCGCGTCCAGCATGCCCCTGCCCACGTAGCCCGCGTGCGCCGGCTCGTGGCCGGAGCCGCCGCCGGACACGAGGCCCACCTTGCCGGGGGTCTTCTCGCGGCGCGCGATGACCTCGACGCCCTCGCCCAGGTACACGACGTCCGGGTGGGCCTTGGCGAATCCCTGCAGCATCTCGCTGACGACGCGGTTGGGGTCGTTGATGAGCTTCTTCATGCGGTTTCCTTTCGGTCCTGTGGTATAGCCGTTCGCGGTTATCCGCCCAGGTACGCCCGGCGCACCGCCGGGTCGCTGCGGAGGCCCGCGGCCTCGCCGGAGAGCACGACGCGCCCGGTCTCCAGCACGTAGGCGTGCCTGGAGACGGACAGCGCCATGTTGGCGTTCTGCTCGATGAGCAGGATGGTCACGCCCTGCTGGTTGATGGACTGGATGAGGTCGAAGATGAGCATGACCAGGTTGGGGGCGAGGCCCATGCTGGGCTCGTCCAGCAGCAGGAGCCGGGGGCTGCTCATCAGCGCGCGGCCGATGGCCAGCATCTGCTGCTCGCCGCCGGACAGCGTGCCCGCGGTCTGCCTGGCGCGCTCCTTCAGGCGCGGGAACAGGCCGAACACGCGCTCGTAGCCGTTGTCGACCTCCTCCTGCTTCGTCCTCGTGAACGCGCCCATGCGCAGGTTCTCCAGCACTGTCAGCGCCGGGAACACCTCGCGCCCCTCGGGGGAGTGGCTCACGCCCTTTCGCACGATGCGCCACGGGGCCTTGCCCGCGATGTCCTCGCCCAGGAACGTGATGCTGCCCGCGCTGGGCTTCACCAGCCCGCTGACCGCGTGCAGGGTCGTGGACTTGCCCGCGCCGTTGGAGCCGATGAGCGAGATGATCTCGCCCTCCTCCACCTTCAGGTCGATGCCCTTGAGCGCGTGGATGTAGCCGTAGTGGACGTGCAGCCCCTTGATCTCAAGCATCATCGCGCTTCGCCCCCAGGTAGGCCTCGACGACCAGCGGGTCGTTCGCTATCTCCCCGGGCAGCCCCTGGGCGATGAGCTTGCCGTGGTCCAGCACGTACACCCGGTCCGAGATGTTCATGACGACCTGCATGTCGTGCTCGATGAGCAGGATGGTGAACCCCTCGTCCCGCAGGTGCCGGATGAAGCGCAGCAGTTCCGCGGTCTCCGCCGGGTTCATGCCCGCCGCGGGTTCGTCCAGCAGCAGCAGCCGCGCCTTGGTCGCGATGGCGCGGGCGATCTCCACCTTGCGCTGCTCGCCGTAGGGCAGGCTGCCGGCGGGGTCGTCCATGTGCGCCTTCAGGCCGATGCCCTCCAGGATGCGGATGGCCTCGGCGGTGCGCTCGTCCTCGATGTTCCTGTAGCGCGGCAGGCGCAGCAGGGACTCGAAGAAGCCGTAATCGGTGCGCAGGTGCATCCCGATGAGCACGTTCTCGATGACGCGGCTCTTGGCGAACAGCCGCAGGTTCTGGAACGTGCGCGCGATGCCCATGCCCACGATTTCCTGCGGGGTCTTGTCGTTGAGCCGCTCGCCCTCGAAGGTGAGCGTGCCGGAGGTGGGCGCGTAGACGCCGGTGACCATGTTGAACACGGTCGTCTTGCCCGCCCCGTTGGGGCCGATGAGGGACACGATCTCGCCCTTCCCCACGCGCATCGAGACGTTGTCCACGGCGACCAGGCCGCCGAAGCGCATCGTGAGGCCGGAGGCTTCCAGCATCGCCACTTACGCCTCCCCCTTCGCGCCCAGCAGCCGCCGCACGCCCCCGGAGAGGCGGTAGGGCAGCGTGGTCTGCCACCCCAGCGCGCCCTGGGGCCGGAACTGCATCATGACGACCAGCAGCACGCCGTAGATGACGAAGCGCCACTGGTCCAGGAAGCGGATCGCCTGCGGGAACAGCAGCAGCAGCGCCGCCCCGAAGTACATCCCCCTTATGGTGCCCAGGCCGCCGACGATGACCACCGAGATGATCTGCACCGAGATGTTGAAGGTGAAGTTGGTGGGCTCGATGTAGCCGTTGTTGATGACCGAGTAGTACGCGCCCGCCAGGCCCGTGATGAACGCGGAGATGACGAAGGCCAAAATCTTGTAGCGCACCGTCTTCACGCCCATCATGGTGGCGGCCAGCGCGTCCTCCTTGATGGCGGCGAACGCGCGCCCGGTCCTGGAGAAGCGGATGAGGTGGCACGCGAGCGCGGTCAGCAGCGAGAGCCCCAGGATGAGCCAGTAGAAGCCGCCGTTGGGAAGCGTGAGCTCGGTCCCGAAGAACACGGGCCTGGGGATGCCGCGGATGCCGAAGTTGCCGTTGGTGAGGCTGTCCCATTGCTTGAGTACCATCACGACGATCTCGCCGAACCCCAGCGTCACGATGGTCAGGTAGGTGCCCGACAGGCGCAGCGTCGGCATGCCCAGCAGCAGCCCCACCAGCGCCGCGACGCACGCGCCGATGAGCGCGGCCTCCCAGAAGCCCATGCCCAGGCGCGTGGTCAGGATGGCGTTGGCGTAGGCCCCGATGGCGTAGAACCCCGCGTGGCCCAGCGACACCTGGCCCGTGTACCCGATGAGCACGTTGAGCCCCAGGCCCAGCATCCCGTACAGCAGGATCATGATCATCAGGCGCAGGTTGACGCGGCTGATGCCGGTCAGCGGCACCGCGGCCAGCGCCAGGAAGGCGAGGATGCCCAGCGGCACGCGGAAGCGGTACACGAGCCGCTCGAACGCGGGCAGGGGCCGGAAGGCGTTTTCCTTTCGCATGCTATACCTTGGAGATGCCTTTCTTGCCGAACAGCCCGTTGGGCTTGACGATCAGGATGAGGATGAGGATGACGAACGCCATCGGGTCGCGCACGTTGCTGCCCAGGTACTGCGCGGCCACCGTCTCCGCCACGCCGACGACCAGGCCGCCCACGACCGAGCCGTACAGGATGCCGATGCCGCCGACCACCGCCGCGGAGAACGCCTTCATGCCGATGATGGCGCCCATCGTGGGGGAGATGATCTGGTAGTAGCCGCCGATGAGCGCGCCGGAGATGGCGGCGGAGGCGCCGCTCAGGAAGAACGCGGCGGAGATGACGAAGTTGACGTTGACCCCCATGAGGTGCGCGGCCTTGAGGTTCTGCTCCGTCGCCCGCATCGCCAGGCCCAGGCGCGTGCCCTGGACGATCCACGTCAGCAGGCCCAGCAGCACGAGCGCGGTCAGGAACATGACCACCTGGCTGGACTGCACCGTGATGTTGCCGATGCTTAGCGCCGGGAACAGGTTCAGCGACGGGAAGCCCTTCTTCTCGCTGGTGAAGACCGTCTCCATGGACAGGAAGTTCTGGATGACGAACGACACCCCGATGGTCGTGATCAGCGAAGCGATGGGCACCGAGGCCTTCTCGCGCAGCGGCTTGAGCGCAACGCGGTCGATGAGCACGGCCAGCAGCCCCGAGAGCAGGATGGCCGCGAGGATGGCCAGCGGCAGCCCGAACCTGAGCGACACGAAGAAGTAGACCATGTACGCCCCGAACGCGTACACGGAGGCGTGGGAGAAGTTGATGAGGCGCAGGATGCCGAACACCATCGAGTAGCCCACGGCGATGAGCGCGTACGCCATGCCCAGGGCCAGGCCGTTCAGCAGCGCGCCGAGGAAGACTTCCATCCGCAACCTCCGTCAGGGGACTTGCCGGTCATTGCCCGGAAAGGGCCGGCCGGGGAATAGGGCCCGCGGCCGGCCGATACATAGGATACCTGCTTTACGCCCGCGCGGGCCTTGCGGCCCGCGGGGCGAAGGAGGGTTGGGTCAGTCGAAGTCGGCCACGACGAACTGGCCGTCCTTGACCATGATCTTGGTGAACACCTTCTGGGCGTCGCCGATGGCGTCGAAGGTCGTGAAGCCGGAGATGCCCTCGTAGGCGGTCTCGTACATCGCGGCCTGGATGGCCTCGCGGTCAAGGCTGCCGGCGCGGGACACGGCGTCCATGAGGATGTGGGCGGAGTCGTAGGCCTGGGTGGTCAGGGCCGAGGGGGCCGCGCCGTAGAGCTGGGTGTACTTGGCGACGTAGGCCTGGACCCTCGGGTCCGGGTTGCCGGCGAAGAACGAGACGGGGGCGTAGATGCCCGCGGCGGCGGGGCCGGCGATCTCGATGAGGGACTTGGTGTAGGCGTTGGAGCAGCCGACCAGCGGCACGTTGTAGTCGCTGTTGGCGCGGGCGACGGCGAAGGGGGCCAGGGTGCCGTACATGCCGGCGACCATGACGACTTCCGCGCCGGCGGCCTTGAAGTTGGCGATCTCGGTCGCGAAGTCGACCTGGTCCACGCCGACCTGCTGGCGCAGCACGACTTCGCCGCCCAGCTCCTTGACGTTCTTCTCCATCGCGTTGCCGGCGCTCACGCCCCACTCGGTGTCGATGGAGAGGACGCCGACCTTCTTCGCGCCCAGGTCATTGACCGCGATCTCGGCGCCGGTGCGGGTCTCGACGGTGATGACGGTGTTGTTGCGGAAGATGTAGTCGCCGATCCCGGAGTAGTTGGGGTGCGAGGCGGTGGGGCTGATCTCCACGTACTGGGACTCCTGGTAGGTGGGCGCGGCGACCATGCAGATGCCGGAGGAGAAGTGGCCGATGACGCCGATGACGTCTTTGTCGGACACGATCTTCTCGGCGACGATCTGGGCCTCGTCGGAGTCGGACTTGTCGTCGAACTTGAGGACCTCGACCGTGTAGGTCTTGCCGCCGACCTTGAGGCCGCCGGCCTCGTTGACCTCCGACGCGGCCATCACGGTCGCGTTGTAGAAGCCGTTGCCGTACTCGGCGTTGTCGCCCGTCATCGGGGCGGCGACGGCGATCTTGACGACGCCGTCCTGGGCCATGGCCGTGGCGGCCATGCCCAGCGTGAGCACCAGGGAGAGAACCAGCGCCAGTGTCTTTTTCATGGTGTGGTGCGAGGCCCTTTGGGCCTCATCTCCTTTCCTTTATTAAAAGCGGCTTGCCGCTCTTAATTCTTCGCGCCGTCCAAAACCTTCGGTTTTTGACGGTTTTGCATTTTCCCCTGCGCCTGTGGCGCAGCCGGGGAAAATGACAGGAAGGCATTCTGCTCATTTCGGGGCAGGCTCCTCCTCGCAGAATGCCCCCGTTTCCGGCGTACATGCCGCCGGAAACGATTGCCATCGGAGGCGTTCCCCCTCCGATTCCTCCCCCCTTTACGCGCCGGGAGTCTCCGGGGCCGGAGGTTTCGGCGCGCGCCTGCGGGTGCGGGACGCGGCGGGCTGGTCCAGCATGGCCTGCAGGACCGTGACGTCGGTGTCGCGCATGCCCTCGCGGGCGACGCGGGCCACCGCGCTGATGGTCTGCTCCACGCCCGGCTTGGCCAGGCCCTCGCCGGGCTGGAAGGCGTTGCCGGAGCGGGCGAGGTCGTAGGCGAGCAGGGCGCTGTCCAGGCTGGCGACGATCTTCGCGGCGCAGGACGACTTGGCCCCGTCGCACAGCATGCCGCTGGCGATCATCAGGCCCGAGGCGATGACCTGCCCCACCTGCTCGTCCGGCGCGCCTTCCAAAAAGGCGATGCCCGCGGACGCGCCGATGGCGGCCGTCACCGCGCCGCAGTAGGCGCTGAGCCGGCCGATGCCGCGCTTCTGGTGCAGCGACACGAGGTTGCTGACGATGAGCGCGCGCAGCGTGGCCTCCTCGTCCGCGCCGACCTGCCCGGCGCGCAGCACGACGGGCACCGACACGGTGAGCCCCTGGTTGCCGCTGCCGGCGTTGATGGTGACCGGCATCGCGCAGCCGTTCATCCGCGCGTCCGAGCCCGCGGCAGCCCAGGCCACGAGCTGCGCGCGCGGGCTTTCCCCGCGGGATTCCAGCACCGTCCTGCCGATCTGCGACCCCCAGCGGCCGCTGAGGCCCTCCCGGGCGATGGCGAGGTTGTTCTCGACCTGCGCGCGCAGGATGGGGCGCACCTCGTCCAGCGGCACGGTGCGCGCGTAGCGAAGGATGTCCTCCACCGTGAGCATGGCGTCCGCCTCCGGCGCGTCCTGCGCGGCGAGCCCGCCTTCCAGCACCTTTTGGCCGTTGCGCGTGATGGACGCGACGTGGGTGTGCGTGTCCTTGATTTCCGCCTGCGCCGCGTCGCCGCCCGCGGCGCATTCGACGACGACGTGCAGGGAGTGGCGCGTGCGCAGCAGCGACACCTGGACGCCCAGCGCGGGGAGCCGAAGGGCCAGGTCCGCCGCCTGCTCCGGGGTGACGCCCGAGAGCGTCTCCAGGCCCGCGTCCGGGTCGCCGTACAGCGCGCCCGCCGCCGCGGCGGCCTCGATGCCGCGCAGGCCGCCGGTGTTGGGCACGACGACGGCCTTCGCGTTCTTGACGACGTTGCCCGAGCAGCGCACGCGGA
Source organism: Candidatus Limnocylindria bacterium (assembly GCA_035463055.1). Classification (GTDB taxonomy): domain Bacteria; phylum Bacillota; class Clostridia; order Christensenellales; family Aristaeellaceae; genus UBA6115. The sequence goes on along the minus strand of DATHTQ010000187.1, from coordinate 1,827 downwards.
TATGCTCCGGCGCCCTGCCCAGCGCGCGCGCGGCCAGCGCCGCGCAGTATGCGATGGCGATGGGTTCGGTGCATCCCATCGCGGTCTTCAGCTCGCGCGAAAGCAGCGCCGTGATGGCGTCCATTGCCTCGCGGGGGAGCGGTCCGGTCTGGCCTTGTCTGGTCAGGGGAGGGTCCTCCGTATCGTTCACCCAGGGGGAAGATTGTTTCATTTTGATACATTGTGACGGGGAAGTGTATCCGGCCGATGCAATTAATGACATACTTCCGTTCCTTTGTCAACATGCATTCCGCGTACAGCGAAAAATTTTTGTTATTGGGCAACGGAAGTGTTTCAATGTGATACACGCCCTGGCGTGCGCGTATTTTCCCTTTTCGGCGCCGCGCTACTCGCCGAAGGCCCCGAACGTATAGGTGAGCAGCTTGCGCGCGAGCTTGCCCACGCCCCGGTCGCGCAGCTTGCTGCCGCCGTTCTGCAGCAGCACGAAGGTGAAGCCGCTCTGCGGCTCGAAGTAGGCGTTGCAGATCGCCCCGGTGGTCATGCCCTGGTGGCCCCAGACCGTGCGCCCGGCCAGCAGGTCGTCCCGCCGCTCCAGGAACAGGCCGTAGGGGCTCTCCCCGGTCACGCTTTTCCCGAGGGTGTGCTGCGGTGTTTTCATCATTTCCACGGTCTCCGGGGACAGCACGCGCGCGCCGTCCAGCGCCCCGCCCGCGCACAGCGCGGCCGCCAGGCGTGCGAGGTCCCGCGAGGTGATCCACAGGCTGTAGATGCCGGTGCGGTAGTGCCGCTCCGGGTCCGCGAAGTCCTCGTATCCCTGCGCCAACTGCCACGCGGCGGAGCTGTACAGCCTGCCGTCCTCATACTGGCCGCTCACGGCCGAGGGGTCGGGCAGCAGGCTCGCGGCGTAGGCGGCGCGGATGCCCAGCGGGGCGAACACCTCCCGGCGCCTGAGGGCGTCCAGGCTCACGCCGCTGACGGCCTCCGCCAGCGCGCCCGCGACGCCCGCGCCCAGGTTGGTGTACAGGTAGCGGCTGCCCGGCTTGTCCCCGGTGAAGTTGGCGGCGGCGCGCGCCTTTTTGGACAGCATGCCGCGCACCGTGCTGGAAAGGCTCGAATACCCTCCGTCGTCGGTGACGGAGGACGTGTGGCTCATGAGCTGGCGCAGCGTGAGGGGCGTGCGGGACCAGCGCGGGGCGGCGACGGGGTAGCCCAGGTAATCCCCGATGCCCGCGTCCAGGTCCAGCTTCCCCTGCTCGACCAGCTTAAGCAGCCCCACGCCGGTCACCATCTTCGTGACCGACCCGACGCGGAACGCGGTATCCTCATCCACTGCCAGGCCCTTCGTGAGGTCCTTGTACCCCCAATCCCGCGCGTAGACGACCTCCCCGCCCTTCATGACGACCAGCGACCCCCCGACCGTCTTCGCGGCCCGGAACGCCGCGTCCACGAAGGCGTCGTGGGCGGATACGTCCGCCGCTTGCGCTGCCGCAGGAAAGGCCAGGCATAGGCTGAGGAGGATTGCAAAGAACCGGGGCAGGGCACGGCGCATGGAAACCCCCTTGTTTGTTGAGGATGGCGGAGGGAACGGACGCAAGCATCATAGGGGAATCCGCCGGAAGCGGCAAGCCGGGCGGCCGCCGCGGGCAAAGGCTCCGGGATGCCTGCCGGACGGTATGCAAAAGGGCCGGAGGTCATCCCTCCGGCCCTCGTGTTTCGTGATGCGGGTGTAACTGGATTGCTGCTCCGCCTCCGCGTTACTCCACCGTCACCGACTTCGCCAGGTTCCTCGGCTTGTCCACGTCGTTGCCGTTGAGGGCGGCGACGTAG
>DATHTQ010000186.1:0-1900 GCA_035463055.1 Candidatus Limnocylindria bacterium | reverse complement strand
AACCTGATGACGGCGCGCGCGGTGGTCGAAGGGCCGAGTATGCAGCCGAATTTCTGGACAGGCGATCTGGTCATCGTCAACCGCTCGGTCTATTACTTCGCCCCACCCTCGCGCGGCGACGTCGTGGTGCTCCATAATCCGCGCGTGCCCACAGGCGATGACCTGATCAAGCGCGTGATCGGGCTGCCGGGCGAGACCGTCGAGATCAAAGAGGGGCGGGTGTACATCAACGGCATCCTCATCGAAGAGCCGTACATCGAGCGCTTCTGCGAAAATTGCGATGATACGTGGACGCTGGCGGACGATCAGTATTTTGTGCTGGGCGACAACCGCCCTAACAGCTACGACAGCTCACGCTTCGGGCCGGTCTCCAAAGACCTGATCGTTGGCCAGGCCTGGATCCGGTACTGGCCGCTGAACGACTTCGAAATCCTCAATCATCTCAACTATGACGACTTCAGGGGCGTACCGGCGCGGGAGACGCCCTGAGCGCCATGAGCGCCGCGCCGCAGCCCCTGCCTGTGCCCGCGCCGAGGCCAGCGCCGTCTGCCCTGGCCCTGCGCCGCGCCACACCTGACGACGCGATGGCATTGCAGCGCGCCTGCTGGCCGGAATGGCCCGCGGCAGCGGTGTGCGAGTTCCTCGAACGTGTGAATACGAGCGCCGCGCGCGGTCGGGGTTATCCGGCAGTGGCGCTCTTTGAGGATGCGCCCATTGGGTTCGGGCAACTGACTCTGTGGCGGGATGCGGCGGAGATTGGCGACCTGATCGTCGCGCCAGCGCGGCGGGGCCAGGGCGTCGGCACGGCGCTCATCGCGCACCTGGCGGACAGGGCGCGCGCCTGGGGCATCACGCGGCTGGAGATCGGCGCGGCACTGAGCAATCCGCGCGCCCTGGCGCTTTACCAGCGGCTCGGCTTCGCGCCGCAGCGGGTGATTGACATCAAACTCAATGGCGGCGCGCCGGAGCCCGTCATGTATCTGGCGATGGCGCTCGAAACGAAACCGCGACGGGTGTAGGGACAAGGCGTGCCTTGTCCGTCCTGGTTGTCATGAAAGTCGGCCCTCACCCCCGGCCCCTCTCCCGCAGGCGGGAGAGGGGAGATTACCTCGGCGATGCCTTGCGGTGCCCCTCTCCCGACCGCCACCCCCAGGGGGACCCCGGCTTACGGGAGAGGGGATCAAGGGGTGAGGGTCTTGGAGGCGAGACGGTGACATTCCCATGCGCGTATACCTGAAAACGCTCGGCTGCCGGTTGAACCAGGCCGAGATTGACCGTATGGCCCGGCAGCTCATCCTGTTGGGGCACGAGGTGGTCGATTCGCCCGCCGACGCGGAGAGCGTGATCGTCAACACTTGCGCCGTGACGCAGGAGGCGAACCGCAGCTCGCGCCAGGCAGTATACCAGCTTGGCCGCGAGAACCCGGCGGCGGCCATCACCGTGACGGGCTGTTACGCGCACCTTGAACCGGGCGAAGCGGCGGCGCTGCCGGGCGTGGTCAACGTCGTGGACAACCTGCACAAAGAGGCGCTCGTGCCGGACCTCACCGGCGCGCCGCCAGGGACTCTCGCCACGCTGGAACGTTTCGACCAGGAGCCGATGGTCCGCGATGCGCAGCCCGGCGTTGGCGGCAGGACGCGCGCCTTCGTCAAGGTGCAGGACGGCTGCGACCGCCACTGCACGTTCTGCGTCACCCGCATTGCGCGTGGGCCGGGGCGCAGCCGCCCGCTGGCCGACATCGTGGCCGAGGTACAGGCGCTCGGCGCGGCGGGTTACCAGGAAGCGGTGCTCACCGGCGTGCACCTGGGCAGTTACGGCTGGGATCGGGGCGAAGCGGACGGGCTGATGCAGCTCATCCGGGCGCTGCTGGTCGATACGGACATGCCGCGGCTGCGGCTGT
>DATHTQ010000185.1:0-3438 GCA_035463055.1 Candidatus Limnocylindria bacterium | reverse complement strand
AACGGCGAGTCGTTGACGGAGAACGTCATGCTCACCGTCGGCTCGCCGATGGTGACGTACGGCAGCGCGTCGGGCGCGCCCGCGGCGCACACCGTGTCGCCGATGCCCAGCGTCTCCAGGCCCGAGAGCGCCACGATGTCCCCGGCGGTGACCTCGTCCGCCGGGACCCGCTTCAGGCCGTCGAACAGCGAAAGCTCGGTCACCTTGAACGTGTCGGCCACCGACGGGTCCAGCTTGTTGACGCGCACGAGCTGCTCCTGCGTGCGCACCGCGCCGCGGGAGATGCGCCCCACGCCGATGCGGCCCACGTAGTCGCTGTAGTCAATGGTGGAAATGAGCGCCTGGAAGGGACCTTCCGGCTCGCACTCCGGACCGGGGATGTGGGTCAGGATGGCGTCGAACAGCGGGCGCATGTCCTCGCCCTTTCCGCCCACGTCCGTCGTCGCGGTGCCCAGGCGGGCGGACACGTACAGCACCGGGCGCTCCAGCGCGGAGGCGTCGGCCTCCAGGTCAATGAGCAGGTCGAGCAGTTCGCCCACCACTTCCTCGCTGCGGGCGTCGGCGCGGTCCACCTTGTTGATGACCATCAGCACGGGGAGGGACAGGTCCAGCGCCTTCTTGAGCACGAAGCGCGTCTGGGGCATCGGGCCCTCGAACGCGTCCACCAGCAGCAGCACGCCGTCCACCATCTTGAGGACCCGCTCCACCTCGCCGGAGAAATCGGCGTGGCCGGGCGTGTCCACGATGTTGATCTTCACGTCGCCCCAGTGGACGGCGGTGTTCTTGGCCAATATGGTGATGCCGCGCTCGCGCTCCAGGTCGCCGGAGTCCATCACGCGCTCGCGCACCTGCTGGTTCTGCCGGAACACGCCGGCCTGGCGCAGCATCTGGTCCACCAGCGTCGTCTTGCCGTGGTCCACGTGGGCGATGATGGCGATGTTGCGGATGTCGGGACGAATCATGACGGCGGGTGTTTCCTTTCCTTGCGGGCGCTCCGGGACATTGTCCGGGAGGCGGGTGTATCAAAATCAGGGAGGAAGGCATCAAAAAAGCCCTGGCACGTGCCGGGGCCCGGACGCCTGGGACGCATTCAGACGCTGAAAGCGCTCAGGGGAGCTGGCGTTTCAGGGAATGAGGGACCAAAGCCTTCCGGGCGGATGCTCCGTCAGGCGGCTGGCCGCCGTGCGCGCGGCCGGGGGCGAAATACCGGGGAAACGGCGTGGGGTTCAAGCGCGGGGCACGTCCTTGCATGCATTTGCGCCCATAGGCGCGAGGGACAGTATACCGCGAAACGTCGGGATATGTCAAGTTTGGTGACCGGTTTGGGCAGGGGGCGGCTTGCAGGGTAAATGTGGCGCGAGTCTGGCGGCGCAGATTCGATATTCGGCGCTGTGACGGGTTGGTGCCGAAGCAGCCGGTCCGGCATGGAGCTGCATGGCGGCGAAAATGGCCCGCCGCGTGAGCGGCGGGCCGGGCCCTTATACAGTTTTCCGGATGGTCCAACATGGCTCCTGGTTTCCGGGTGCCCTGGTTCGGTGGTTGTCGCTTCGCCCGGTATCAGTTCATTTTCCCGTTGCGGGAAATGGCCGGTCGGGTCAACGCTCCATCCTTGGATTCATACCGGGTCGGTCCTGCCTGTCGCGTTTCGCAGTACTCAGTCCACTTTTATATGCCTGACGTATGCTCAACGGGCGAAGCTACCAACGAAGGGCGTTACGGTTTCTGGTGTACTCAGTAAATCGTCCCCCTTCTCGAGCCTGATTTGCCTCCGGGGTCCCGGCTCGCTTTCATTATACCGAATCCGCCGGGCTTGTCAACCGTGGATAAATGACAACCAAAAACAACAATGTGGTCCGAAAAACCCTCGGAACACAGTCCTACACGACGATTTGAGGGTGGTGTGGCGTGTACCATCCTGCCTGGTGCGTTGGGACCGCGCATCATGCGCAAGGGATATTTGACAGCGTTCCGCGCGGCATTTGGAGCGCCGCGCCCTTGGCCGTCCGGGCCCGCGCCAAGCCCCCTCAATTATCCGCCGGGGCTCCTTTCAACTCGTACACCCGGTACTTGCCGCCGTGCGTGGCGAGCACTCGGTCCTCCCCAACCCAGCGCAGGCCGCGGGCGAGGTTGGAGCCGGGGCCCGCGAACATGCCGAAGACGGCGTCCCCGGTGACCTGCGCGGCGGAGAGGTCCACGGGGGAGAGCGCGCCGGAGGCGAGGTCGTACACGTACATCCTCACGTCCCCGCCCAGGCCCTCCCCGCGCGTGAGCAGCAGCAGGCGCTTCCCGTCGGGCGACAGCGCCCCGTTCTGCGGGATCTCGTATTCGTACAGGAGCCCGTCGCGGTAGCCCGCGGCGGGTTTATCACCTTTTTCATATACCTCCCCCAGCGGCAGCTGCGCCGGCGCTGGCGCGCCGCCCGCGTCCCTGCGGATGGCGAGGGCGGTTTCGGGAAGCCCGCCCGCCAGCCCGTCCAGCGAGACGAGGCGCAGGGTGATCGACGGGGCGTAGCCGGCAAGGCGCATGGCTAGAAGCAGCGCGTGCCCGCCTGCGGCGTCGAGCAGTTCCAACTGCAGCGCGTGTTCCGCGTCCCCCGGCGCGTAGGCGTAGGCGCTCGCGCCGTCCAGCCCGCGCAGGGCCAGGCCGAAACGCACGACTCCCTCCTTCACGCTGCCCACGGCGGACAGGAAGCCGCCCTTCACCGGCAGCAGCCCGCCGTCGGCCACGAGGTCGTCCCATGTGAAGTAGGATACCGTCCGGTTCTCCCCGGTTTCGAGGTCATGCGCAACCAGCCTGTTGTGCCGGCCCAGCAGCGCGTTCTCCGCCGAGAACGCCTCGTAGTACAGCGTTGCGCCGTCATCCGAAAACGCCGCGCGGATGGGGTAGCCCAGCGCGGGCGCGGGGCCGGGTCGCAGGAAGGAGGCGTCGGGCGGCAGGTCCCCAACGACCGGGGAGGCTGTGCCCGCCTCCGTATCCACCAGCACGGCGTTCGCCCCGAAGCGAAGCTGCGTCAGCACCGCGCGCGGCCAAGCCAGCGCGAGCATCCGCCCGTCCGGCGACCACGCCACCGCGCGGTCCTCCAGGCGCTCCAGCAGGCGGCGGTACAATGCGTAATAGTCTTCTCCCCTGGCGGGGTCCGGCGCGATGAACGTCGTGTTGCCGTCCCTCAGGTCGTGGACGAACGGCAGCCCGTCCAGCACCGCGAACAGCCTGCTGCCGTCCGGCGACAGCGTGAGGTATTGGAGGGAGTCGTAGAACTCCGGCGTGAACGCCTGCCCCTCGTCGGCCGGGCCTACGGGGAAGACGGCCTGGTTCTCCGTGTCCCCCAGCGCCGCGAGCGCCGCGTCGTAGCGCGACGCCTCCCGCGCGTAGGCCGCGCGGCCCAGCGCGACGCGGATGGGGAGGGGCGAGAGTGCATATGCCTGCGGCGAAGCTTCT
>DATHTQ010000184.1:0-6002 GCA_035463055.1 Candidatus Limnocylindria bacterium | reverse complement strand
CCGCGCGGCCTGCGCAGCGGCGCCACGCTGGGGGCGGCTGCCAAACGCTTCCAGCACGGCGAAACCCTGCCCCAGGGCACGGGCGCGCTGTACGGGGACGCCGCGGCGATGGAGCCGCCCTACGGCATGATGGTCGAGGGCGGGGGCGAGACGACGCTGTACTACGCGATCCCGACCGATTCCGGCACGGCGGCCCTCGTTCTGCGCTTCATGGGCGGGGTCCTTGTGTCCATGGGCATCTCCTACCTGTAACGCCCCGGCCTGCGACGCATTCGGAGGGAACGGGTGAAAACCGACCTGACCTGCCCGGTCGAGCTGTGGCATTTCAGGCTGCCCACGGCGGAGTACCCCGTGGTCGGCCTGCACCTCTTCAACCTGTCGGAGAAGACGGTCGTCTCCCTGCAGGCCGCTTTCCTCTGCTTTGACGAGGACGACGTGCAGTACGCCCGGCAGGTGGAGCGCGTGCAGGACCTGGAGGGCAAGCCCCGCTCCGCCTTCGAGGCGATGGTCGCCATGGAGGACGGCGCGCGCGCCCAGCGCATGGATTTCCTCATCGAGAAGGTCTGGTTCGAGGACGGCACGGTGTGGCGCCGCGGCGCGGGGCCCCTGACCGAGTACGCCTTCCAGCGGCTCGAGCCGTCCCGCCGCCTGGACGTGCTGCGCCAGATGGCGGGCGAGGACGCTGTGGGCTACCCCAGCGACCAGGGCGCGGTCTGGGTCTGCGTGTGCGGGCGGCCCAACGCCGCCAGCGCCTCCCAGTGCCTGCGTTGCGAGCGGGACAAGCGCGAGCAGTTCACGCGGTTCAACCAGGCCGCGGTGGAGACCGTCATCTACCGCCTCGACAGCGAGATGGAGGAGAAGGCCCTGCGCGCGCGGGCGGAAGCCGGGCGCATGCAGGAGGAGCGCGAGCAGCGCGAGATGCGCCGCCGCAGGCGCGTGCGCCGCACCGCCGCCGTCCTCGTGACCCTCGCGCTGCTGGGCGGGGGCGCGTACGCCGCCGTGGAGTACGGCATCCCCGCCTGGGGCTACTACCGCGCCGAGCGGATGCTGGAGGAAGGTGCCTTCGAGGAGGCCCGCGACGCCTTCGCCGCGCTCCAGGACTACCGCGACAGCGCGGACATGGCGATGGAGTCCGACTACCGCCGCGCCGGGGCGTTCCTGCGCGCGGGCAACGCGACGGCGCTGGGCAGCGCGGAGGACATCTTCCGTGCGCTGGGCGGCTACCGCGACAGCGCGGCGCAGGGGAACCTCGCCCGCTACGGGCGCGCTCGCCTTCTGGAGCAGGCCGGGGAGTACGCCCAGGCCGCGGAGCTGTACGACAGCCTTGGGGCGTTCCAGGACGCGCCCCAGAGAGCGGTGGACGCGCGCTACCTGCGCGGGGCGAAGCTCCTGGAAGAGCTCGACTACCCCGCCGCGCGGGAGCAGTTCCTCGCGCTGGGGGACTACAGGGACGCCCCGCAGCTCGCGGGCGACGCCCTCTACCTCCCGGCGCTCACCCACCTGCAGGCCGCGGAGTACGCGCAGGCCGAGGCGCTGCTCGTCCAGCTGCCGGAGCGCGACGCCGCCGCCCTCAAGCTCAAGGAGACCTACTACCGCTGGGGCGACATGCTCTTCGAGGCCGGCCAGTACGACCTCGCGGCCGAGAAGTTCCTGCTCGCGGGCGACTACCTCGACTCGTTCCTGCGCGCCTCCGAGTGCCTCTACGAGCCGGCGGTGCAGCTGATGCAGGCCGGGGAGTACGCCGAGGCGAAGGAGCGGTTCGACCGCATCCTCGCCTACCGCGACGCCGAGGCGCTGTCCCGGCTGTGCGCGTATTACCTCGGCGTGGCCGCGCTGGAGGCGGGGGACCTGGACGGGGCGGCGACGCTCTTGGGGGAGGCGGGCAGCGCGCAGGGCGCCGCCGCGCGCCTGATGGAGACGCGCTACCGCATGGGCGAGGCCGCGCTGCAAGCGGGCGACTTGGAGGCCGCGGCCGCGCAGTTCAACCTGGCGGGCGCCTACCAGGACGCGCGCACGCGCGCGCAGAAGGCGCAGTACGACCTGGGCATCCGCCTCACCAATACGAAGGAGTACGCCCGCGCCGCGGAGGTGTTCGCGGCGATCCCCGGCTATCCCGGGGCGGCGGAGGAGGCGACCCGCGCGCGCTACAGCGCCGCCATCCAGCTGCTTGACCGGGGCGAGTTCGCGCTGGCCGCGGAGGCGTTCACCGCGCTGGGCGCGTACGCCCAGAGCCCGGACTACCTGCAGAAGGCGCTGTACGCCCAGGCCTCCGCGCTGCTGAAGGATGGGGACGCGGCGGGGGCGGCGGAGCTGTTCGGGCGGCTGGGCGGTTACCTCGACGCCAAGGAGCGCTACGCCGAGGCGCGCTACGCCGTGGCCCGCGGGGCCCTGGACGCCGGGGACGCGGCGAAGGCCGTCGCGCTGCTGGAGGACATCCGGTCCTACGCCGACGCGGACGCGCTCTACCTGTCCACGGTCTACGCCCAGGCGGGCGCGGCGCTGGACGCGGGCGACACGCGGGAGGCCGCGCGCCTGTTCGCCATGGTCCCGGGGTATGAGGACGCGCAGCTGAAGCTGGAAAGCACGCTCGATACCTATTACAAGAGCGCATATGAAACGGCGCGGGCCGCCATGGCCGCGCGGGACTGGAAGGGCGCCATCGGCGCGCTGGACGGGCTGGACCTGGAGAGCGCGGACGGCGAGTACGCGGACGTCGGCCAGATGTACCGCGAGGCCCACTACCAGTACGCCGAGCAGCTCTACGAGGCGAAGAAGCCCTACGAGGCGCTGGCGTACTACAAGAAGATCACCGACTACCGGGACGTGGCGGACAAGAAGCTCACGCGAAGCGCCTACCGCGTCATCGGGGAGTGGGAGTCCACCAAGGGCGCGCGGTTCGTCTTCCGCGAGGACGGCACCTGCTCCATCGAGGGCAAGGAGATGTACTACTACGCGCGCAACTACACGCTGCTCGCCGGCGACCGGCCGGACGAGCTGGACGTGAACTACCGCATCGTGAACCTGCGCCAGAACGCGCTGTCGCTGGAGCATACGGCGACCAAGCGGCTGTTCAAGTGCGTCCGCGTCGGCGGGAAATGACGCAAAGGGCCCTCGCCGCATACCGCCGGGCCGCCGCGCCGGGGGAGAAGGGACGCGTCCCCGCGCTGGACGGGCTGCGGTTCCTCATGGTGTTCTCCGTCGCCTGCTTCCACCTGTGGCAGCAGAGCTGGCTCACGCCGTCCTTCACCGTGCTGGGCATGCACGTCAGCCTGGACCCGTGGCTGCGGACCGGCTACCTGTGGGTGGACGGGATGCTGCTGCTCTCGGGCTTCCTGCTCTACCTGCCGGAGGCGCGGGCCAGGGAGGCGGGCCGCCCCTCGCCGGGGTTTGGCGGGTTCTACCGCAGGCGGTTCCTGCGCGTCGTGCCCACCTACGTCCTGGCGCTGCTGGCCGCGTTCCTGCTGGTCGCGCTGCCCGAGCGGCGCTACGCCACCGGGTGGGAGGGCGCGCTGGACTGGCTCGCGCACCTGACGTTCACGCACCCGCTGTTCCATTTCAGCAACGTGCGGACCCCGCTGGGCGGCGTGCTGTGGACGCTGGGGGTGGAGGTGCAGTTCTACCTCCTGTTCCCGCTGGCGGCCCGCGCGTTCCGGCGCATGCCCGCGGCCACGTACCTGGGCGCGGCGGCGGCCGCCTTCGGCTTCAGGGCGCTGGCGATGCGGCATCCCGAAACGCCGATGCTCATCAACCAGCTGCCCGCGTTCCTGGACGTGTACCTGGCGGGCTTCATGGCGGCCTCGGTGTTCGCCCGGCTGCAGAAGGCCGTGCGCGACGACGGGACCAGCCGCGTGTTCTTCACGGCGGTGCTCGCCGCCGCGGCGCTGGGGCTGTTCTGGCTCGCGCGCTCGCAGGCGGCGCTGGTTGCCATGGAGGACATCCGCGTGGGCCAGATGCTGCGGCGCTGGCCGCAGGCCGCGCTCACCGCGTTGGTGCTCGTCTCAGCCCCGCTGTCGCTGGGGGGCTTGCGGGTATTCCTGGGGAATGGGGTCATGGCCTTCCTGTCGGCGGTCAGTTTCCAGTTCTACATGTGGCACCAGCTCGTCTTCACGCAGCTCAAGAAGTGGCGCATCCCCCCCAGCCAGTCGGAGTATCCCCACATGCTGCCGGACCGGGCGTGGCAGGTGACCTACGTCATCCTCGGGCTCGCGCTGGCGCTGGGGATCTCCGCGCTCATCACGTACCTCGTCGAGCGGCCCATCTGGCTCGGGGCCGCCGCAAAGCACAACAGGAGGAAAACCGCATGACGGACCCACGGATCACCAGGCTGGCGGACATCCTGGTCAACTTTTCCCTGAAGGTGAAGCCCGGCGACCGGGTATGGATCGACCTGCGCGGCACGGACCACGCGATGGCCGAGGCGCTGGCGGAGGCCGTGTTCAGGGCCGGCGGGCATCCGCTCATCAAGCTCATCGACAACCGCGTCCAGCGCGCGCTGCTGCTGGGGTACACCGAGGAGCAGCTGGAGTGGCTGGCCGCCCAGGACGCGGCGGTCATGGCGCAGTGCGCCTGCTACATCGGCGTGCGCGGCGGCGAGAACGCGTTCGAGACCGCGGACGTGCCGCAGGCCCGCAACGCGATGTGGGACCGCACCTACGGCAAGATGGTCCACCGCGAGATCCGCGTGCCAAAGACCCGCTGGGTCGTGCTGCGCTACCCCACCCAGGGCATGGCCCAGCAGGCCGGGATGAGCACCCGGGGCTTCGAGGACTTCTACTTCGACGTCTGCACGATGGACTACGCCAAGATGGACCGCGCGATGGACGCGCTGGCCGCGCGGATGCGCCGGACCGACGCCGTGCGCCTGACCGGGCGGGACACCGACCTCACGTTCTCCATCAAGGGCCAGGCGCCCATCAAGTGCGCGGGCGAGATGAACATCCCCGACGGCGAGATCTTCACGGCCCCCATCCGGGACAGCGTGCAGGGCCGCCTGCACTACAACACGCCCTCGCTGTACGACGGCGTCACGCACGAGGACATCTGCTTCACGTTCCGGGATGGGAAGATTGTCGAGGCCACCGGCAGCCAGGAAAAGCTGCTCAACGAAATCCTCGACAGCGACGAGGGCGCACGCTACATCGGCGAGTTCGCCATCGGCGTCAACCCCTACGTGACCCGCCCGATGAAGGACACGCTGTTCGACGAGAAGATCGCCGGCTCGTTCCACTTCACGCCCGGCATGTGCTACGACGAAGCGCCCAACGGCAACGAGTCGGTCATCCACTGGGACCTGGTCATGATCCAGACCCCGGAATACGGCGGGGGGGACATGTACTTCGACGGGGAGCTCATCCGCCGCGACGGCCTGTTCGTGCCGGAGGACCTGCACGCCCTCAACCCGGACGCGCTCAAGGGATGAAGGAGAAATCCTTTAGGCTGCTACTGGCACGGAAACCGTTGATCAGACGCGAAGCGCGGGGGGTATTGGGGGGCGAAAGCCCCCTGATGCCAATCGTGTCGCCCGGCTTTGCCGGGCGCGCGGGGCGTTTACGCGACAGCGTAAACATTCCACAGCAACGCTTCCTCCAAATCAAAAAAGGTCCGCAGACCTTTTTTGACAAGGCGAAACCGCTGGGCCTGTACCTGCACTTCCCGTTCTGCCAGAGCAAGTGCGCCTACTGCGACTTCCCCTCCTGGGCGGGCGAGCTCGCGCTGCGGGAAGCCTATACCGACGCGTTGGTTTCCGAGATACGCGCCCGGGCGGGGGAGACGGGCAGGCTGTCCGCCGACACGGTCTACTTAGGCGGCGGCACGCCCTCGCTGATGGAGCCGGCGCAGATGGCGCGGGTGCTGGCCGCCCTGCGCGAATGCTTCGACGTCGCGCCGGGCGCGGAAATCTCCTGCGAGGCCAACCCAGGCACGCTGGCGCCTGCCTTCCTGGACGCGCTGCTTCAAGGCGGGGTGAACCGCCTGTCGCTGGGCGCGCAGAGCGCCCACGCGGA
>DATHTQ010000183.1:0-3754 GCA_035463055.1 Candidatus Limnocylindria bacterium | reverse complement strand
GGGACCACAACCGCTCCGGGTTCACCGCGGGCGGCGAGCCGGATGCGCTCCAGGGCGCGCGGGTGCGTGCGCTCGGGGTGGCGCTGTCCCGCATCGACCTGCGGTCGCAGCGGGGCGGGCACCCGCGCATGGGCGCGGCGGACGTCATCCCCTTCATCCCCATCCGCGGATGCTCCATGGACGACGCGGTGCGCCTGTCCCGCGCCCTGGGCGGGGAGCTAGCAGACCGCTTCGGGCTGCCCGTGTACCTCTACGAGCGCAGCGCCTCCGCCCCGCACCGCGCCAACCTCGCGGACGTGCGCCGCGGCGGGTTCGAGGGCATGGCGGAGAAAATGCGCGACCCCCTGTGGCTGCCGGACTTCGGCCCCTCTTCCCCCCACCCCAGCGGCGGGGCGTCCGCCGTCGGCGCGCGCATGCCGCTGGTCGCGTTCAACGTCAACCTGGACACGGACGACCTGGGGGTCGCGCAGGCCGTCGCGCGCGCGGTGCGGGAATCCGGGGGCGGGCTGCCGCGCCTCAAGGCCCTCGGCGTCATGCTCCATGAACAGGGTTGCGCCCAGGTCTCCATGAACCTGACGGACTACACCGTGACCGGCCTCGCCCAGGCGTTCGAGGCGGTGCGGAGCGAGGCGGCGCGCCTGGGCGCCGGCGTCGCGAACAGCGAAATCATCGGCCTGGTCCCGCTGGAGGCCCTGGCGGACGCCGCCGCCCATTTCCTGCGGCTCCCGGGCTTTTCCAAAAACAGCGTACTCGAGAGCAGGATGTATGAAGGAGAGCAAGATGGAACTGCAGAATGTGACCCTCGCTGAACTGACGGAACGCATCGCCGAGAAGTCCCCGGCCCCGGGCGGGGGGAGCTCCGCCGCGGCGGCAGGGGCGCTGGCCGCCGCCCTGGTGTGCATGGTCGCACGCCTGACAGACGGCAAGCCGGGGTACGAGAGCATCGGCTCCCGTGCGGGCGAGATCCTCGCACGGGGCGAGGAGCTGCGCCGCCAGCTTCTGGAAAACGTCCAGAAGGACGCCGAGAGCTATGAGGGGTATAGGGAGGCGCTCCGCCTGCCCAAGGATACCGAGGAGCAGAAGGCGCACCGACAGGGGACGATGGAGGAAACGCTCAAGGATGCCTGCAACGTCCCGATGGACATCGCGAAGGCGTCCCTGGAAGCGCTTGCGCTGGCGAAGGAACTCGTGGAGGGCGGCCTCGCCCAGGCCGCATCGGACAGCATGGTCGCCGTGCTGCTCGCCCGCGCGGCCGTCCTGGGCGCCGCGGGGAACATCCGGCTGAACCTGCGCGACATCCGCGACACGCAGTTCAATACGAAAATGGAAACGGACTGCGAGGCGCTGGAGCGGCAGGCCAACGAGGCGGAGCACGAGGCGGACGCGCTGCTGCGCAAGCGCATCAAGGGCGAGGGGTAACGCCCGGCGTCAGTCCTCCGGCATGCCGGCGAGGCTGGCCCGGAGCATCGGGGCCGGCCGCTCGTACTCCGTACGGATGTCCAGCCACGCGCCGCTCTGCGCGCTGCGCGCGAAGCCGGTGAGGACGTCCAGCACGTGGTGGACCTGCGATAGGCCCGCGCGCGGGGCGCGGCCGTTCTGGATCGCGGCCGCCATGTCCGCGAGGCCCAGGCCGCGGGAATTCTCCGCATAGCCGAACAGCAGCGGCATCTCGCGCATGGCCCCGGTCTCGGGCCTGTACAGCTGCACGGGACCGCCGAAGTAATTCGGGTCCGGGCAGATGAGCGTCCCTTCGGTGCCGTAGATTTCCAGCCTCGCCTGGCTGGGGTAATACACGTCGAACGTGGTGAACATCGTCCCCGCGGCGCCGGAGGCGAACTGCAGGATGCCGCAGGAATAGGTGTCCACGTTGACCCCGATGGGTGTCCCCGCGTGGGGCTGGCTGGTGATGAGCCGCGCGTCAAACGCCCGCTTCCCAAGGGCCACCAAACGGGACACCGGCCCCAGCAGGCTGGTCAGCGCGGTCATGTAATAAGGCCCCATGTCGAGCACCGGGCCGCCGCCCGGCTGGTAATAGAAGTCCGGGTCCGGGTGCCAGGTCTCCGGCCCGTGGCTGAGCATGAAGGCGGCCGCGCCCACCGGCTCGCCGATGAGCCCGGAATCAATCATTCTGCGGCAGGTCTGCAGCCCAGCGCCCAGGAAGGTGTCCGGCGCGCCGCCGATGACCAGGCCCTTTTCCTTGGCCAGCGCGGCGAGGGCGTCGCCCTCCTCCATCGTGATGCCCAGCGGCTTCTCGGTATAGACGTGCTTGCCGTGCAGCAGCGCCTGCCGGGTCACCTCATAATGCTGGTACGGGCGCGTGAGGTTCAGGATGATATCCACCCCAGGGTCATTGAATGCCTCAAACATATCCCCGTACACATGCGGAAGGCCGTACTTCGCCATGGCCTGCTCCGCCCGCTCCGGGATCAGGTCGCACACCCCCGCGATCTCCAGCCCCTTGAAAACCTGCGTGATGTTCTGCAGGTAAATGCCGCTGATGCTCCCGGCGCCGATGAAGGCGACCCTCATCCTGTCCATGCAGGGTTCCTCGCTTTTCCCGTATTGGCCCGGCTTCGCACCGTGCCTTTTTGCCCCGCCCATAGTATGCCAAACGCCCCACAGGGTCAACCGGTTTCCGCCGGCCGGCTGGGCGCATCCATATAAATAACCGGGACTTGCGTCCCGGTCCTGGCAGGGGCAGAAGGACTCGAACCCTCAACAAAGGTTTTGGAGACCCACGTGTTACCATTACACCATGCCCCTACGGCTGTGATAGTATACGGGATACGGGGCGGCGTTGTCAATGATTCCGGCCCGATTTTCAGGGGGCAGGCCCACAGCGCGTGTCCACGCGGCGGTCCGGGCCCCGGCGGAAAGGCGGTACCGCATGCGCCGCGTCGCGCTGTTTGACCTGGACGGGACCATGTTCCGGGGCGACAGCATCGCCCTGCTGGTGCTTACGCTGCTGCGCCGTGGGGTGATGAAGCCCGCGTGGTACCTGCTCCGCGTACTGTGGGGCACCCTGCTGTGGAAGCTGGGCCTGCGGCGCGTGGAGGCCGTCAAGCGCGCCGCGCTGGCCCCGCTCGGCGGCCTTGCGCCCGCGCGGCGGGAAGAACTGCTGCGGGACTTCGTCCATGAGGAGCTTGCGTCCAGGGTGTATCCCGAGGCGCTGGACAAGATGCGCCGGCACGCCTCGCAGGGATTCCTGGTCCTCGTCGTATCCGCCTCCCCCACCCTGTACCTGCGCTACATCCCCGACATCCTCCCCGCCGACGCGGCGATCGGCACGGATACGGAGGAGGACTTCACCGTCCGGGAGAACATGACCGGCGAGGCGAAGGTGCGCGCGGTGACGCGCTGGCTGGAGGAGGCGGGCGTCCGGACGGACTGGGCGTCTTCCTTCGCCTACGGAGACAGCGCGAGCGACCTGCCCATGCTGCGCCTTACAGGGAACCATTTCCTGGTCAACCCGAAGCGCGGGGCTAGGAAAAAAGGCGCGGGGATCCCGCGCCTGACCTGGTCCTGACCGGGTCTGCTGACGTTCCTTTTTCGTTCGGCGCCGGGCTGAATCCGCGCCGCACGAGCCGATAACGACAAGTAATCCAAAACCGCCGATTCATGATATCAGGCAACCCCGCGGTGTGCCCGGGCCAGCCACGAACCCATCAAAATACGCAACGCAAAACGACCGGAAATCCGGTCGTTTATGCCGATGCGGCCGGGCTGCGGCTCAGCGGTTGGTGTTTTCCTTGAT
>DATHTQ010000182.1:0-2592 GCA_035463055.1 Candidatus Limnocylindria bacterium | reverse complement strand
TCATCTTCATCCTGGCCTTGGTCCTGCCGCAGTTCGCCTTCTTCCGGAACTTCATGAAGTTCCTCAAGCGGAAAATCTCGCGGGGGAAGGCATGAGGACGTTCGACCACATCGGGCTTCGCACGTTCACCCCCCAGCCGGGGGAGCGGTTCGTCCAGAAGACGCGCGTCTGGGTGACCGACCCGCACCTGCACCCGTTCCGCGTCGAGTGGCTGCGCTACGAGGCGGACAGCACGGTGTCCGACGAGCTCAAGGACGCCGCGCACCTCGCGTGGCACGTGGACAGCATCGAGGAGGAGTCCCGCGGGCTGGCCGAGCTCATCGCTCCGTTTTATTCCGTCGCCGGCCACCGGGTTGGCTTTTACCGCACGGCGGACGGCGCCGTCGTGGAGCTCATGGAGTACTGACAGGATTTCGGAGGAATATGTACAGGACCGCCATCATCACCGACGAGGTATCCCAGGACCTTGTGACCGCCGCCGCGCTGGCGCGGGCGTTCTCCCTGGACGCGCTGGAGATCCGCTCCGTGTGGGAGCGCAACCCGTTCCAGATGACCGCGCAGGACGCGAAGGAAATCAAGCGCATCGCCGACGGCCACGGCCTGGGCATCTGCGGCGTCGCCTCGCCCCTGTTCAAGATCCCGATGGACGACCTGGAGGGCCGCAGGCAGCACATGGAGAGCCTCCGGCGCGCCTGCGAATTCGCCAACCTGTGGGGCGCGAAACTGCTGCGCGGCTTCCCGTTCATGAACCCGATGGACGGCGGGAAGCGCATGGGGGAGGCCGCCGAGGCGTGCCGCGCCGCCGCGGACGTCGCAACGGACGCCGGGGTGACCATCGTCATCGAGTCGGAGCCCAGCGTATACACCCACAACATCGACACGCTGATCCGCTTCCTGGGCCTGGTCAGCCACCCCGGCATGGGCGCGCTGTTCGACCCCGGCAACGAGGCCAGCGACCCCGACGCGCCCCCGGCCTACCCGCAGGGGTACGAAAGGCTCAAGCCCCACATCCGCCACGTCCACATCAAGGACATGCTCAAGCAGGGCCGCGCAGCCGTGCCCGCGCTGGTCGGGGAGGGCTCCGTGGACTACGCGGGCCTGATCCCCGTGCTCAAGCGCGAGTTCGACGGGTACTGCTCCGTGGAGACGCACTACCGCTTCGCCGCCCCGGTCTCCGAGCACGACCTCGTGCACCCGCAGGGGTCCTCGTTCTCCCAGGGCGGGGAGGAGGCGTCGCGCGCCTACCTCCAGCGCCTGCGGGACGTATACCGCTGGCAGGAGCCCCCGCAAGCCGACATGAAAGGAAACGGACGATGAGCAATGGAATGAACAAGGTAAAATTCGGCGTCGCGGGCTGCGGCATGGTCTCCGCGTTCCATGCGGACGCGCTCTCGCGCATCCCGGAGGCGCAGCTGGTCGCCTGCTCCGACACCTATATGCCAAGCGCGGAGAAGTTCGCGCAGAAGCATGGCCTCCAGCCGTTCTCCACGCTGGAGGAGATGCTGAAAAAGGGCGGCGTGGACGCGGTCAGCATCTGCACGCCCAGCGGGCTGCACAGCCGCCAGGCCATCACGGTCGTGCGCGCGGGCAAGCACGTCGTGTGCGAGAAGCCGATGAGCCTGACGCTCAAGGAAGCCGATATCCTCATCAAGGAGGCCGACAAGGCGGGCGTGAAGGCCGCGGTCATCTCGCAGTTCCGGTTCACCCCCGCGGTGGCCGAGATCAAGCGCGCCGTGCAGTCCGGGGCGCTGGGGAAGGTCGTGTCCGGCAGCCTGCAGATGAAGTACTGGCGCTCCACCGAGTATTACCAGTCCGCGTCCTGGCGCGGCACCTGGGCGATGGACGGCGGCGGCGCCCTGATGAACCAGGGCATCCACGGCATCGACGTGTTCCGCAGCATCATGGGCCCGGTCAAGTACCTGCAGGGCATCGCGCGCACGCTGACCCACGACATCGAGGTGGAGGACCACGCCGCCGCGGTGCTGGAGTTCGAGAGCGGCGCCGTCGGCACGCTGGAGGGCTCGACCACGTGCTTCCCGGGCTACCCGCGCCGGGTCGAGATCTGCGGCACGAAGGGCAGCATCGTGCTGGAGGAGGACACCATCGTCAAGTGGGACGTGGACCTGCCGACCGACCTGCCCGTCGGCCAGGCGGCGCGCAACGTCGCCTCCAGCGACCCGGCCGCCATCAGCAGCGAGGGCCACGAGCGGCAATTGCGCAACTTCACCGACGCCGTGCTGCGGGGGGAGCCGCTGCTCGCGGACGTGCGCAGCGGCAGGCACCCGCTGGAGATCATCCTCGCGGTGTACGAGTCCTCCAGGACCGGCAAGGCCGTCAACATGAAGGAGTTCGCGGGATGAAGGCCTTTCAGGTGGACCGCCTCCCCGTCGCCGTGTACCCGGACCGCGCCGCGATGGGCCGCGCCGCGGCGCTGTGGGGCGCGCAGAAGCTGCGCGAGACGCTGGACCGCAGGGGAGTGGCCAGCGTCATCTTCGCCGCCGCGCCCTCCCAGAACGAGATGCTCGCCGCCCTGATGGAGGAAGGCGGCATCGCGTGGGAGCGCGTCAGCGCCTTCCACATGGACAACTACGT
>DATHTQ010000181.1:0-3616 GCA_035463055.1 Candidatus Limnocylindria bacterium | reverse complement strand
GCGGCCATGAGCGCGAGTTCCAGCAGGGCGAGGGGGAGGCGGTATGCGCCTTTTCGGGCCGCACCCCGGGGCGTGGCGCCCGCAGTCATGGCCTGCCCTCCTTTCTCTTTATTGCGTACAGGGTTCCTTGTGCCTGGATGCAACCGGACTGCCCGCGATGCGCAGACCGCTCCGGCAGCCCCGGTACAACGGCTATGCCGCCGCGGCGGCGAGCCGTTTCGCCGCGGCCCGGCCGCGGATGAGCAGCGCGGCCTTGAGCACTGCCACGACGGCCAGGGAGACGCCCGCGACCAGCACCGGGAGCCACATCGCGGGGTTGGAGTTGAGCAGGTAGCCCCAGGATACGTCAAAGACCAGGGGCGCGGCGTACAGCAGGACGAGGGCGAGGACGCCGTCCAGCGCGAACCCGGCCATGGCCAGCGCGCCGCGCAGCCGTCCCCGGCGCAGCCTCTTCTGGAAGCCGCGCACGCCCAGCGCGCGGAAAGCCAGGAAGGCGAGGGTGAGGGCGGGGAAGATGAGCCCGCGGGCGGCCTGCGACGCGTCCGGGCGCAGGATGCGGGGCTGGGCCCCGGTGTCCAGGATGGTGCAGACGCCGTTGGCAATGGTCTGGGAGGAGATGGCGGGGTCCTGGAACCCGTTGTTGGCGTTGGCCAGCACGACCACGGCGGTGCGGCGCGACTGGTTCACGAGCAGGGCGGAGGTGTAGTCGGACGACGCGCCCAGGTGCCCGCTGTACCCCAGCAGCCCCGCGGGCTGGCCGCGCTCGGGCATGAAATACGTGCCGTAATGGGCGCCGCCCGCCGCCTGCGCCCCGGCCTCGGCAAGCTCGTTGCCTTCGAACACGCTCTCGCCGTCCAGGTAGCCGTTGGTAAGGTACAGGGAGGCGAACCGCGCCATGTCCTCCGCGCTGGACATCTGGAACCCCGCGGGCACCTGCGCCCGGGGCAGGGGCAGCCTCGTCGTGACCGGGATGCCGTAGAGCAGCATGTGCCCCGGCGCGAGGCCGTCCCTCTGCGCCGCCTCCGGGGAGGTGTGGCTGTGCGCCATGCCCAGCCTGTCAAATATATATTTCTGCACGTAGTCGCCGTACGCCATGCCGGACGCCTTCTCCACCACGAGGCCCAGGATGATGTAGTTGAGGTTCGAGTATTCCTCCAGCACGCCGGGCCTGCGCGCGGGGGCGACGCGCGCAAGCCTGCGCACGACGTCCTCGATGGAATAGGCGGCGCTGTAGGTGTAGGGCGCGACGCCGTCCGCGTTGGACAGCCCGCTGGTGTGGCGGACGAGGTGCGATATGGTGATGCGCGCGGCGGCGTCCGGGTCCGCCAGCGTGAACCAGGGGATATAGTCCGTGACCGGCGCGTCGTAGCGCACCTTCCCCTCGCCCGCGAGCCGGCGGATGGCCAGCGCCGTGATGGTCTTGCCGACGGAGCCGATGTAGAAGGGGGTCTGCGGCGTCACGGGACGCGCGCCCTCGGCGACCCCGTACCCTTTCAGGTAGGCGGCCTGCCCGTCCCGCACGACCGCCAGCGCCAGGCCGGGGATGCGCCCCTCGCGCATCTGCTCCTGGACGTAGGCGTCGATGCGCGCGGCCTCGTCCGGCGTGACGGCCCTGCCGGGCGGCAGGGCGGCGCCGGGGGAGGTTTCGCCGCCCGCGGGCAGCAGGACGAACACAAGCAGCAAAGCCAGGACGGCAGCGGCACGACGGCTTTTCACGGCGGTATCCTCCGGCCAGGCGGGCCTTGCCGGACTGCGCGGGCCCGCGATTCGGGCGCAGTATAGCACACCGGGGCGCGGGGGAATATACGCGAACATACGCGGCGCCCTTGCGCGGGAGCGCATGGAACGGCCGCGCCGCCCCGCCGCCGCACAGGCCCGCAGGACGGCCGTGCCGGAACGCGGCGGGGCCGTGGAAACACAGGCCCGTGCCTATGATTTATTTTCGATATTTATGGGAAAAGATGTTTACAGCGGCACAGCGGCGGCATACAATGTGCGCTGTTGGCAATAAGACAAAATTTGTGACCAGACAACTTCCAAAACTGCATGGGAGGGCGACGTCATGAAGACCAGGGACCTGTTCAAGTTCAAGCCGTCGCGGGAACTGGCGGCCGTGCTCCTCCACTACCTCCTCATCACCGCGGTGTTCTACGTTTCCTTCCAGGTCGTCACGGTCCAGAGGGTCGCCGCCCAGTTCCTCACGTTCGGGGTGCTGGGCGTCATGGCGCTGGGCATCCTGGCCCCCGCGGCGTACAGCACGCTGGCCTTGAAGCGCCCGATGTCCGCCATCGGCATCACGAAGGACAGGCTGCTGCTGAGCATCGGCCTGGGCGCGGCGTTCGCGGTCGCCCAGTACTTCATGACCCTGAACAAGCTGGCGCTGCCGGGGTTCAGGGCGCTGTTCCCCCTCGCCCTCATGGCCGTCTCGGTCGGGTTCTTCGAGAACGTCTTCTTCCGGGGGTTCGCGCAGACGCGGCTGGAGGAGAGCTTCGGCATCGTCCCGGGCATCGTGCTCAGCGCGCTGCTGTACTGCTTTTACCACGTCGGCTACGGCATGGCCGGCGCGGAATACCTGACGCTGTTCGTCGTCGGCCTCGTCTACTCCGCCGTCTTCCGCCTGACGGGCAGCATCTTCATCCTGTTCCCGCTGCTCACCCCCATGGGCGCGATGTACACGAACATCCGGGAGGGGCTGGCGCTGCCGTTCGAGGCCGGCTACGGCTTCGCCCTGGTGATCGCCTTCTCCGTCATCGGGCTGGTGGTCATCCGGAGGATTCGCATGAAGCAAACGGCAGGGACCGCGCGGCCCGCGAAGGTCAGGGTCGCGGGGGCCTGAGCGGCGTATAACCGATCCTTCCGGGAACGCCCTCGCCGGCGGCGTTCCCGGCTTTCACACCATACATGCGGCGGGACCATGCACGAAGGCGCGCCATGGGCGCGCCTTCCCTGTATCATTCATTGCGGTTTGCCTTACCGGAACGCGATGAGCCCCGACACCGCGCGGAAGTCGTCCTGGTGGGCTTCGGGGTGGTTGAGCAGCTCGCCCATGAAGATGAGGGCCGCGGTGCCGCCGCCGTCCAGGTTCAGCGCCTCCTTGGCGCCCATCGCGCGCATCTTCTCCGCCATCCACCCGAATGTCGCGCCGCGGCTGCCATCCTTGCGCCCGGTGACGACCAGGGCGCAGTATTCCCCGGGCGCGACCATCCCCAGGGTGCACCGCGGCTCGCGGTAGCTGCGGTAGTCGCGCGAGTAGAAGTAGCGCGGCACCTCGCCTTCCTGCACCAGCGCGGGGCCGAACGCCCAGGTGTCGGTGACCCCCATGTCCAGGTATCCCTGGCCCGTGTACGCGTCGGACGCGAAGGTCCGAATCGTCCCGTCCCCGAACAGCGCCAGCACCTCCAGCGAGGGGATGCGCGAGCGGTCCTGCGGGTAGGTGTGGTCCGCCAGCACCCTGCCGTCGCGCACGATGATGCCCGTGTGCAGTTCGTTGGCCTTGCGGTATCGCCAGAAGTCGTCGCTCAGGGCCAGCACCGCGCCCGCCTCGCGCGCCAGGTGCAGCGGCTGCTCCAGCGCCTTGCCGTCGCGGTCGGACTCCACGCTCACGGGCTTCCCGCCG
>DATHTQ010000180.1:0-4264 GCA_035463055.1 Candidatus Limnocylindria bacterium | reverse complement strand
AGGCGGGGTGCGACCTGCTGGCCGTCGGCACGGGCGGCGCGGGCTCCCGGGACGCGCTGCCGCCGGATATCCCGTGCGGCGGGTCAGCCCGGGATGCCCCATGGGACGTGTCGCCGCCGGGCATCTCCTCTGTCAGTCTGTCGCGGGATGTTTCATGGGACGTATCACCGCCGGACATCTCCCAAGGCCCGCAGTACTTCTCCTTGAGCCGCAGGATGCGTGCCACGGCGCCGTCGATGCGCTCCATGGGGATCTCGCCTTGCAGGACGGCCCGGTACACCGCCTCCAGGCAGGCGGCCTGCGCGTCCCGGGAGCCCGCGCCGCCCGTGCCGACGGCCAGCAGGTCGCACCCCGCCTTGACCGCCTCCACGCAGCCGCGCGCCATGCCGTAGTGGGCGGCGATGGCCCCCATCTGCATCCCGTCGGTGACGACCATGCCCGTAAAGCCCAGGTCCCCGCGCAGCACGCCCGTCACCGTGGCCTCCGACATCGTGGCGGGAACGTCGCGCGGCTCCAGCGCGGGGAAGAGGATGTGCGTCGTCATCACCGCGTCCGCGGCGCTTTCGCCGACGAGCCCGCGGTAGGGGCGGAGTTCCATCGCGTCCAAAGCTTCGCGCGGCTTGTCCACTTTCGGCAGGCCGTAGTGCGAGTCGGCCTCCGTGTCCCCGTGGCCGGGGAAGTGCTTGGCGCACGCCATGACGCCCGCGCCCTGCAGCCCCCGCGCCATCGCCGCGCCGTGCCTGGCCGCCGCGTCCGGGCTTGCCCCGAACGCGCGGATGCCCACGAACCCCGGGCTGCCGCGGCGCAGCACGTCCAGCACGGGGGAGAAGCTGAGGTTGAACCCCGCGGCGCGCAGCTCCGCGCCCATCGCGCGGCCCACGGCCTCGGTCAATGCCTCGTCGTCCGCCGCGCCCAGCGCCATCTGCGAGGGGAACCACGTGAACCCCGCGCCGAAGCGCATCACGCGCCCGCCCTCGTGGTCCACGCTGACCAGCGGCGGCACGCCCGCGCAGTTCTCCCGGATGATGCCGTCCAGCTCGGCGTTCAGCCTACGCGCGCTTCCGAAATCCGCGACGTTGTTGCCGAAGTGGATGACGTTGCCGACATGGTAGTCGCGCAGCAGCGACGCGGCACCGGCGTCCACCTCCCCGCCGTCCAGGCTGACGAGCGCCATCTGGCCGATTTTTTGGCGGAGGGTGAGGCGGGAACGGACAAGCGAAATCGGTTGTAGACAAGATTTGTCCTGCATTTTCTGGATTCCTCGCGAAAAATGTTGGGATGGGGAGTGAAAGTGGACCGGCGGGTGCTGGAAAGGAACACGGAAGCCATTACGCAAAGCGATAGCGCACAGGAAGCCGGAACCAATCATGAAAAGCGATACTGCCCAGGAAAGGCGAAGGCTTCCAGTTACGCACGCCCGGCATGAACCCGGACTCCAAATAACATGCCGCGGCTGGAACACGGATTCCATATAACGTGCCCACAGCAGGAATGTGGATGCCACATGATATGGCCCCGGCAGGAATACGGCTCCACATCAACTGAATGAACGGAACGGCGCTTACGCCCCCGCGTCCAGCCTGTCCGGGTCCACGCCCAGGCGGCGCAGGGTCTCGACGACGTAGCTCTCGCGGTACTCCTGGTCCTTCGCGCGGCCCAGGTAGCTCTTATAGAATTCCTCACACGCCTTTTCGTAGGATATGCCCGCCAGTTCCGCGATGATGCGGGTGGAGCGGTCGATGAGCTTCTTGTTGGTCGGCAGCACCTGGATCATCCAGTTGCCCCACACGCGGCCCATGCGCGCCATCGTCGCGGTGGAGAGCACGTTGAACGCGAGCTTGACCATCAGGTGCGGCAGCAGGTCCATGAGGGTTCGGGGGAGCGTTACCGGGATGCGGATTTCGTCCTGCGCGAGGCTGCCCTCCGGGATATCGCCCAGGCGCAGCGCGAGGGCGCGTCCGAACCTGCCCTTGTGTTGGTTGAACCACCCGGCGCTGCCGTCCCGCGCGGCATGGCCGTCCACGTCCACCAGCGCGAGCATGGATGGCTCCCGGGAGTAGCGGGACGGGTCGTCGCTGTTGCCCAAATCATAATAGGACAATTGGCCGCTCCCGACCTGCGGGGGGTTGTCAATAATTTTCTGCGCCGCCTTCATGGCGATATAGTCGTCCCGCGTCCAGTCCAGCCCCTTGAGGGGGCGGCGGATGATGTGGCCCCATGCGACGGAGGCGGGGAACAGCGGGTCCTTCGCGTACGCCCAGGAGAGGGGGGCGGTTGGGTCGTCCGTGCGGCGGAAGGGCGGCAGGGTGAAGGTGGGCTGGCGCTCGGTGGTGTCGGTCAGGATGTCCTGCAAATACGCGTGCGCGGCGTAGGTGACCAGGCCGCCGGCCTCGTACACCGCCTGCTCCGCCTCCACGGCCTTCGCCAGGCCGGCCAGCGCCTCGCCCTCCGACAATTGGCGCACGAGGTCCGTGAACCCGTCCGCGTATTCCTGCGGCTCCAGTGCTTTGCTCCCCACCGCCTCCAGTTCCTCCGCCGTGAGGTTGTCCTCCAGCCACGACCACGCGGCGAGCTCCAGCGCCGCGCCCGCGGCGAGCAGCTCCACCGTGGTCACCTGCATGCGGGTCGAGCCCGCCACCGCCATGTTGCCCGCGAACAGCGGCAGGAACGTGATGCGCTCCCGCGCGAAGACCAGCCGCGCGCGCTCCAGGTGCGCGCAGAGCACCTCCCTTGGGTTGCAGTAGAGGTAGTAGGTGGACACGCCGAGGTCGTCCCCCTGGATGGCGCTGCCCACGGTGCTGGACGACAGCCCGCATTCCGCCAATACGATGAGCACGTCGCCGGGCGTGATGCCGGAGTCCACCGTCTGCCGCGCGCCGAAGGTCATGTAGTCCTCGAAGTTCTCCACCGAGCGCACGCACGCGCGGTCGCCCCCGGTCATGAAGCTGTCGCTGCATTCCGCGATGGCGGCGAACTGCCTCGCCCGCAGCGGCAGCCTGGGGATGAGCTCCTGCCAGAACCGGCGCCAGGTGGAGTCCAGCTGCAGCGCCATCCGGCCCGACGCGCCGACGGACGAGAACACGAACCGCCGCCCCTCGTCCACGCACCGGCGGACGTCCGCGACGAGTTTATGAAACGCCTCGCTTTGGAAGCATGCCGACGCCGCCCCGGCGACGTACCTGTCCGCGGCGAAAATCATGCGGATGCCCTGCGCGGTGTCCCTGCGGATGACGGCGGACAGCCCGCGGGTGAGCGGGTTGCTCTGCTCCGTGGGGATGGCCCCGAGGTGGAACTGCTGCTCGTTGTCGATGAAATCGCGCGCGGCGCGCTCGTACTCCGTCATGGCGGCACCTGCTTTCTTCGGGCTATCCTCTTTCCCGCGCCATTCTATCCCCCCGCGCGCGGGGACGCAACATGCGCCCGCCGGTTCGTGATAGAATGCGCGGGGGGCAGAATGCCGCCGCCCGTTTCCCCGTTAACCGTTGGATGCGTGCTTCCAACGGAAAGGAGCTTTCCCGCAGTGGACGCCTCCGGCTCGCGCAGCGGGCCGGAAAGGGAGCGGAGGGTAAAGCGACGCGGCGGCATGCCAGCCCAATGGGGGCAAAATGTTGCCGCCCGCTGTGCGGGAAAAAGGCAACATGGCAGCCCAGTGAGCAAAGGAGTTTTCAAGGAGCGCAAGCGACACAGGAAACGACTGTTGCGAACTGAGGGCGGAGGGTGACGAGCGGCAGCGAAGTCAGCCGACCATTGCGAGTTGAGAGGGTGGATGCAGAGTGAGAACGGCATACTATTGAGTGATGAGTGCTAAGTCATAAATGCGAAATACGGAATTAAGCGTTGGGTATGTTTCTCAGGCAATGAGTTCCAGGACGCGGCCTGGCAAGATGGTAAGTGCTGATTCGGCTGTATTTTGCCTATTGCAGCCCTGGCCTGTTTACGCTATGTTCATCATCGCGTGCGTAGCGGCGCATATCCTTCCATCCGGGCATTCCAGTAACCATCTCTCGCCCGCGCTTCGCACCCCCGTCCCTACTCAGCACTTTGCACTCAGAACTTAGCACTTTCCCTCATCCCCACTCAGCCCTCAGCACTTTTACAGGAGGCCTCCATGCCCCTTCCCCTTTCCTCCCCCCACGTCCACACGCAGTTCTGCGACGGCAAGTCCGCCGCGGCGGAGATGGCGCGCGCGGCGCATGAAAAAGGCTTCGTGAGCCTGGGCTTCTCCAGCCATTCCTCCCTGGCGTTCGACCTCGTGTTCGCGATG
>DATHTQ010000179.1:0-2901 GCA_035463055.1 Candidatus Limnocylindria bacterium | reverse complement strand
CGCCAAGGCGCTGTTCATCGTCAGCGTCCTGGCCTGCATGTCCGCGCCCTTCATCGGGGCGTACGCCTGGATCATGCTGCTGGGGCGCAACGGGGACATCACGGTGTTCCTGCGCAATTTCCTGGGCCTGAACATCGGCAGCATCTACGGCTTCGGCGGCATCCTGGTCGTCCTGTCGCTGAAATTGTTCCCGCTGGTGTTCATCTACATGAACGGCGCGTTCCGCAACATCGACCAGTCGCTCATGGAGGCCTCGGCCAACCTCGGCTACACGGGGGCCAGGCGGTTCTTCCGGGTGCTGCTGGCCCTCACGATGCCCACCATCCTGGCGGCGTCGCTGCTGGTGTTCATGCGCGCGTTCGCGGACTTCGGCACGCCGCTGCTCATCGGCGAGGGCTACCGCACCTTCCCGGTGGAGATCTACAACCAGTACCTGGGCGAGCACGGCACCAACCACAACTTCGCCGCCGCCATCAGCGTCATCGCCATCTTCGTCACCGCCGCGGTGTTCTTCCTCACCCGCTGGGTCACGGGCCGGTTCAAATTCTCCATCAGCGCGATGCACCCCATCCAGAAGAAGGAGGCCAAGGGCCTTTCCGGCTTCCTGATGCACCTGTACTGCTACGTGCTGGTGGCCGTCGCGTTCCTGCCGCAGCTGTACATCGTCTACCTGTCCTTCCGCAACTCCAACCAGGCCGTGTTCCTGCCGGGCTTCTCGCTGGGGAACTACGAGATGGCGGCCAAGCGCCTGCTGTCGCGCTCCATCACCAACACCTTCACCATCGGCCTGGGGTCGCTGGCCATCATCATCGCGCTGGCCGTCGTCATCGCCTACCTCGTCGTCCGGCGGCCGAACCCGCTCAACGCCGGCATCGACACGATGTCCATGCTGCCCTACATCCTCCCCGGCTCCATCATCGGCATCGCGCTGGTCATCAGCTTCAACCGCCAGCCGCTGGTGCTCACGGGGACGTCGGCCATCATCATCATCTCGCTGGTCATCAGGCGCCTGCCGTACACGACCCGCTCCGCCGTGGCGACGCTGATGCAGATACCCATCAGCATGGAGGAGGCCTCGGTCAGCCTGGGCGCCAGCAAGCTCAAGACGTTCTTCCGGGTCACCGCGCCCATGATGGCCAGCGGCATCCTCGCCGGCGCGGTGCTCAGCTGGGTCGCCATCGTGACCGAGCTGTCCAGCGCCATCATCCTGTACAACAACCGCACCATCACGCTGACGATGTCGGCCTACGTCGCCATATCCCGGGGCAACTACGGCCTGGCGGCGGCGTTCTCCGCCATCCTGACCGCGCTGACCACGCTCACCCTGCTGGCCTACCTGCTGCTGAGCAAGGCGGAGGACGTGCGGCTCTGACCCGCGGGGGCGCGACAACGGTTATCTGCCGCGGCGGCCACACGGCCCCGGGGCTGAATATGAAGGAGGAACCATGAAGAAGACCCTGGCCCTGCTCCTGTCCCTGGTCCTGGCGCTGGGCGCCGCCGGCGCCTTCGCCCAGCCCGAAATCAAGGGCGACCTCACGCTCTACTCGACCATGACGGACAACGACATCAACAACCTGCTGGACCTCATCGCCGAGGAGTACCCGGACCTGACCGTGGACGTGGTCAACGGCTCCGCGGGCGAGCTCACCGCGCGCCTGAGGGCCGAGTCCGCCAACCCCATCGCCGACGTCATGTGGGGCGGCCTCAACAACGGCGACGGCCAGACCCACGCCGACCTGTTCGAGCACTGGCTCACCAAATACGAGGACCAGATCTACCCCGACTACCGCTCCAACAACGGCTTCTACAGCTTCGACCACCTGTCCACCATCGTGTTCTGCGTCAACAAGGAACTCGAGTCGCAGCTGGGCCTGGAGATCAAGGGCTACCAGGACCTGCTCAACCCCGCGCTCAAGGGGAAGATCGTGATGCCGGACCCGAACTCCTCCTCCTCGGCGTGGAACAACCTGTGCAACATGCTCGCGGTCTTCGGCTATGACAGCGACGCGACCTGGGACTACGTCCGCGCGTTCCTGGGCAACGGCGTCGTCATCTCCACCTCGTCCTCCGTCGCGTTCAAGAGCGTGGACGCGGGCGAGTACGTCGTCGGCCTCACCTATGAGGACGGCGCCGCGACCCTGACCAAGGCCGGCAGCGACAGGACCCGCATGGTCTACCCCGAGGAAGGCGCCTCCGCGTTCGCGTTCGGCGTCGCGGTCGTCAAGAACGCGAAGAACATGGACAACGCCAAGGCCGTCGCCGAGCTGCTGATGAGCCCCGAGGGCCAGTCCAGGCTGGGCAACGCGCTGGGCACGCTGCGCTTCACCAACATGCTCGCCGACTACCAGTCCCCCTACCTGCCCGACACCGACGAGATCACCTGGGTCACCCGCGACATGGAGTGGCTCGTGGCCAACAAGCAGATGGTGCTGGACAAGTGGAACGCCATCTACACCGCCCTGAACTGAGGATATGCCCATAGCGCCGCCATATGGCGCGCGCGGCCAGCAGGGGGCCCGGCAGACGCCGGGCCCTTTGCCGTACGCGGGCGTCCGGGCGCGCCCCGCCTTGACAGGCGGGGGAAAACGCCGTATATATCAGGCCAGCACATAGCCGCCCGCCATGAATATATGCCCGCGGGACCGGCGCGGCATACCCGGACAGCCTCTTCCCCATACCCCACGAACGGCCCGCGGGTCAACCGACGTGAAAAGAAGCCCCGTCTTCCGCCCCAGCCGGCCGCCGCAGGCGCGCACCGGCTTTTTCGCGCGCCACGGGCGGCGCACCCTCCTCCGGGGCGCTTCGCGCGGCCGGGCGGCAGACCATGACCGGAGGTTCCCGATGAAGGCAAGGGTGTCACTGCTGGTCTGCCTGGCGATGCTCTTGTCCCTTTTCCCCTCC
>DATHTQ010000178.1:0-1617 GCA_035463055.1 Candidatus Limnocylindria bacterium | reverse complement strand
CATCTGTAACCCACAGTCTAACAGTTAGCCATGATGACTGGTCATCCGATGCAGCCTCACTTCGTGATGACCGAGCCCAGGGCCAACAGTGCGAACAGCAGTGGCACCAGCAGCAGCGCGAGGGCAGGCGACCACCGCAGGAACTGCCGCGTCACCCACTCCTCCCGCCAGGCGCGCGGGAAGAACCGCAACGAGAAGGGCACGTAGAGCAGGACGGCCGTCGCGACCCCGCCGGCGTAGCCCCTCACGGCCATCGCACCCCCGACGTGCGACAGGACGTTCAGCGTCATCCCCGCCTGCAACACGACGAGCGCGCGCGCGACGCCCGAGTTGGGCCGATCCAGCCCGCCGAGAAGGACCAAGACCCAGGGGATCACGGTGATGAGCACGACGGCCACGAGCCAAGCATCTTGGGATCCGACCAGCGAGCCGAGCCCAGCGGGGAGACGTGCCCCGATGGCGTCGCGGGTCGCGCCCATGCCGCCCGCGACTTCCTCGATGTTGTGGATCGTGAGCAGGACTGGCACCGCGATCAGGTGGCGGCGCATGCCCCCTGGGCGGGGGAGTGGCAGTGGCATCGGGGGAGTCTACTCCTGCGCGGGCCCAGCCGGCATCAAGGACGAGGAGTTCCTTGCCGCCACGAAGCGCGCGCACATCCCCGGCCCGCCCGTGGCCCTGCGCTCGGGGCCGATCCCCTCTGGGCGCGTGCTACAGTAGCGCGGATGAACTGCAGGAACTGCGGCGCCGCGATGGAGTTCCACGAGTCGCGGCGCTACTTTCGCTGCGCGCACTGCGCGACCGTGCACTTCCCGGAGCCCGCCCAGGGCGACGTTCGCGTCCTGGGGACGGACCGGGATGCGCCACCCTGCCCGGCCTGCCGCACGCCTCTTGCCGCCGCCACCTTGAACCAGGGATCTGCGCACTACTGCCAGACCTGCCGTGGCCTGCTGCTCGACCGCCAGACGTTCGTAAACGTGGTGCAAACGAAACGCGCGTGGGCCATTGGTGAACCGCGCGTGCCCGGCCCGCTGGACAGGCGGGACCTGGAACGCGCTGTTGACTGTCCCCGCTGCCGGAAACGGATGTCCACCCACCCTTACTACGGCCCGGGCCGGATCGTCATCGACACCTGCGACGCGTGCAACCTGGTCTGGCTCGACCACGGCGAGCTGGAGCGCGTGGTGGATGCGCCGGGGCGCGACCGGGGAAGCAGCTTCCGCGCGGGAGAAGGCGCCTGGCGCGACGAGCCGCCCAAGGAGCAGCCGGAGCCACGATGGCCCTCCCGCGGCGGCCGTATCGACCTCCTGAAACTGCTGTCCGGAGACGATGACTGAGCGGAGGCCTGCAGCCTCTTGCGCTCCCCACGTCAAACCCTACTTTTCCGCAACAACCTTGCACGTGTTCCCGTTCAAGAAATACGGCATTGCCACCCCGTTGAACTCGTTGTTCACAGCCTCGCACTTCACGTCGCTGAATGTTCCGGGGAGGGCCAGGAGACCCGCATTCACGCCCGAGAAGACGTTGTTTCCGAACCAGAGCGAAGAGCTCGAGATGCCGGTCCCGCGATTCCCCGGGAACATCAGGACGCCGATCGTCTCGGCCCCAAGGGCGGCGAAC
>DATHTQ010000177.1:0-1915 GCA_035463055.1 Candidatus Limnocylindria bacterium | reverse complement strand
GGCACGTACGGCAACGTCATCCTCGCCAACGGGACCCCGAACGCGGAGTTCACGGCGACGACGCGGCTGGTGCGGCTGCGCCTGCTCCACGGCTCCAATGCGCGTACCTACGACTTTACGCTGGGCGACGGCCGTTCGTTCCTGCAGGTCGGCACCGACGGGGGGCTGCTGGACGCGCCTTATGAGACGGACCCCGTTACCCTGACCCCGGGCGAGCGCGCGGACATCGTCGTGTCGCTGGACGGCATGGCAGCCGGCGCGTCCGTGGACCTGCTGGGGAGCGGCGCGCGGGTGCTGCGTCTGGCGGCCGCGGGGACGCTCTTGGACAATGGGCAAGTTGCGGAGGTTCTCAACCGCCTGCCCGCCACCCCGGACCCGGGCGGAACGGACCGCCGGTTCGACCTGTCGGGCATGGGCATGATGTTCATGATCAACGGCCAGGCCTACGACCCGCACCGCGTGGACGAGCGCGGGGTGACGGGCAGGGACGAGGTCTGGGAGATACGCAACCTCCGGGACATGATGGGCGGCATGGTCCACAATTTCCACCTGCACGGCACGCAGTTCCGCGTGCTAACGCGCAACGTCGCCGCCCCCGCCCCGGGCGAGCGCGGCTGGAAGGACACCGTCGCGCTTATGCCCGGCGAGGCTGTGCGCATCCTGGTCCGGTTCGAGGACGAGGGGCTGTTCATGTACCACTGCCACATCCTCGAGCACGAGGACCTGGGCATGATGGGGCAGATCGAGGTGACCGCCCCGTAGCGCAGGACAGCTTCGGGGAACGGCGCGATACAAAGGAATCAAGCGGCCCGGCGGAGTTCGCCGGGCTTTGCCGTGCGCTTTGACTTGCCCCCGCCCGCGGCCTACAATGCGGGCAGCCGGGAATCACCGTCCAACCCCATCAACTAGCAAGGGAGGGACCGTATGCGCGTCGCGGTGGTCTGCTATTCGCTGCAGGGCGGCACCTACGGGGCGGCGAAGGACGCCGCCGACGCGCTCGGGGCGGACCTGGTCCGCCTCGAGCCCGCCAAGCCGTACCCTACGAAAACAGCTTCGATGTACTTCTGGTGCGGCAAGAGCGCGGTGTTCCGCGAGGCGCCCCGGCTCGCCCCCTACCGGTTCGAGGGGGAGTACGACGCCGTCGTGCTGGCCACCCCCATCTGGGCGGGCACGTTCGCGCCGCCGCTGCGCACGTTCCTGCGCCAGAACCGCGGGCGCATCCGCAAGGCCGCGCTGCTGGCCTGCTGCGGCGGCGGGGAAGCGGACAAGTGCTTCGCGGGCATCGCCCGGCAGATCCCGGGCGTCCCGGTGCTGGGCAGGCTGCGCCTGGTCCTGCCGGACCCCGGCAGCGGGAACGCGGAAGCCGTCGCCCGCTTCTGCGCAGGCATCCGGGACGCGCTCGGGGCGGACGAGGCTCATTAACCATAGGAATCAAAGCAACAGCGGCCCGGAATCCGGGCCGCCTGTTTTTATGGGGCACTGTTCCGCGTCAGGCGTGCGGGTGGTGGGTGCCGTGGCTGTGCGCGTCATGGCCGTGCCCGGCATGGCCTTCTTTCCCGAATTTCTGCTGGAACCTGTCCAGCATGGCGTGCAGCCGCTCGTGCGTTCCCCCGCCGATGACCTCCTCCTCGAAGCGCGCGAACCGCTCCAGCAGGTCCGCCTGCGCCTGCGGCGGCAGCGCCCGGTCGCCCTCGGGGAAGACGCGCGTGTCCTCGTCATGGATATGGTGGCGCAGGGTGTGCGCGTACTCATGGGCGGTCTGGGCGAACCCGCCGCGCCCCGCCTCGCCCTGCGCCAGGGCGGCGTCCATCCTGGCGATCCGGTCCCGGCCCTCCTGGTGCTCGCGGAGCAGGTCTTGTATTCCTTGGTCGGCCCCGGCCTCCCGCAGCGCGGGGAAATACCTCGCCTCTTCCTT
>DATHTQ010000176.1:0-9988 GCA_035463055.1 Candidatus Limnocylindria bacterium | reverse complement strand
CCCATCATCGTTAGCCTGTCGTTGCCCTCGGATAATGCAGGAATCGCCGCCAGCAGCGACGCCGCAAGCAGGAATGTGCAGATGGTCCTGAACGCTTTCTTCAATCCGCCCTCCATCACAGGAACCTGTCGATGAGCCAGTACAGCGCGAGGTGGCCCGGGTACGCGGCGTAGCCCAGCCATTTGGGGATTTTCATGGTGCTGTGCGTGCGGGCCATCATGAAGGGGAGCGCGAGGATGGCCAGCGACTGCAGCCGGAACAGGGAGAAGAACTCGCCCAGCGCCCGGTTGAGGGGCACCCAGGGCGTGGAGGTAAGCGCAGTAGTCCACTCCCGCGGCAGCACGGAACCCCCGCCGCCCCAGTACAGGCAGAACGCGACCATCAGCGCGGCAAGCCCGGCGCGGGTGTCGCGCACGAGGTACATCAGGATGATGAGCAGCACGCCGCGCCAGCCGTAGTCCATCCGGATGGCGGCGCCCAGCAGCAGGCACAGCGCCGGGGCCCAGATGTGGCTGAACACCCAGCGCTTTTGGATGCCGACGACGGCGAGCAGGCCCAGCAGCAGCGTGGCGAAGATGTTGAGCTCCGCCCACGAGTGCGTGAGCGCCAGCATGTAGAACGGCTGGGACACGATGCCGATGAGCAGCAGGCGCAGCGCGTAGAGCCGCCAGTCGCGTGTCTTCTGCGCGCCCACCGCGATGCCCCAGGCGAACAGCGGGAACGCGATGCGCCCGATGACGCGCAGCCAAAGCACGCCGGGGAAGAACACCACGCCCGCATGGTCCACCATCATGGTCAGCACAGCGACGAGCTTCAGGAGCGAATGGTCCTTGTTGGGCTCGTCCGGCCGGGTTATCACTTGGGTCAACGCATTCACCTCGGCTTCAGTATAGGCGCGCCCGCCTTCGCGCGCAAGCGCGGGATCGCGGGATATTGAGCGCGGGCCTTGCATATGGTACGATACCCGGAAGAGGGGAGCCCGATGGACGCGATGGAACAGGCCGCCCTGGACAGCGCCGCGCTGGCTGCGCGGACCATCCTGGAGAGCAGCGGCGAGACCTACAGGGCCGAGGAGACCGCGCTGCGCATGTGCGGCGCGTTCGGCATGCCCGACGCGCAGATCATCGCGTTCCCCACCGGGTTCGTGCTCAGCGCGGGCGCGGGCGGCAGGCAGGAGAGCCGGGTGTTCCGCATCACGGAGCGCGTCATCCGCCTGGACCGCATCGACCAGGTCAACGCCGTCTCGCGCGAGGCCGCGCGCGGCGGGCTCACCCCCGCGCAGGCGCTGGAGAAGCTGGCGGCGGTCCACGGAAAGCCGCAGTCCCCGCCGCTGCTGCTGGGGGCCGCCTACGCCCTCAGCGCGGCGTTCTTCGCGGTCATGTTCGGGGGCGGCGCGGGCGAGTTCGCGGTCGCCCTGCTGCTGGGCGCGGCGCTGTACGCAGGCCAGTTCGTGCTCGCGCGCGCGGGCGTGCCGGGGCAGCTGCGGGTCTTCGTGCTGGGGTTCCTCGCGTCGCTGCTCGCCGCGGCGGCCCTGCGCGCCGTTTCCGCCGCGCAGGAGCCGGTCATCACCGGCGTCATCATGCCGCTGATGCCCGGCCTGGCGATGACCAACGCGGTGCGCGACACGATGCGCGGCGACCTGGTGTCCGGCCTGGCGCGCGGGGCGGAGGCGCTCATCCTGGCGATCCTGCTGGCCGCGGGCGTCGCCGCGGGGCTTCTGGTGAGGGGGGCGCTGTGGACGGCCTGATCCGCGCGCTGGCCTGCATGGCCGCGGCGTGCTTCTTCGGGATGCTGCTGCACCAGCCCAAATCCACGCTGGGGTACACCGCGCTCATCGGCTTATTGGGGTATGCTGTATTAAGCCTGCTGGGGGGCTCGGTGCTCGCCTTTTTTGTATCCGGGCTGACCGTGGGCGTGCTGTGCGAGGCGGCGGCTCGCGCCGCGAGGCGCACGGCGACCCTGTTCCTCATCAGCGCGCTCATCCCCATCGTTCCGGGGCTGGGCCTGTACCGCAGCATGATGGCGCTCAGCCAGGACGACGTTGCCCTGGCGATGTCCCTGGGCGTGAACGCCCTCGCCGGCATCGGGGCCATCGCGCTGGCGCTCACCATCACGACCGTGCTGTTCAGCGGCATCCGCCGCGGGAGCGGCGGGAACCTTACGACCAGAGGGAGACAGCATGCACCTTCTCATCACCAATGACGACGGCGTCTACGCGCCCGGCATCCTGACCCTGGCGCGCACCGCGGCGCAGGCCGGCCACAGCGTGGTGGTTTCGGCCCCCCACACCCAGCAGAGTGCGACCGGCCACAGGCTGACCATCAGCGAATCCCTGATGGTCACGGAAAAGGACCTCGACCCCCGCTTCGAGGCGTTCGCCGTCAGCGGCTCGCCGGTGGACTGCGTGCGCATCGGCCGGCGGCTGAGCGACCAGCCGTTCGACTTCTGCCTCTCCGGCATCAACGACGGCGTGAACGCCGGGACGGACCTGTACTACTCCGGCACCGCCGCCGCGGCGCGGGAGGCCGCGATGCTCTACCTGCCCAGCATGGCCATCTCCATCGGTACGGGGGCGGACGAGGACATGCGCCAGATGGTAGCGGAGCAGGCGCTGCAGATCATGGACTACATCGTCACCCACCCGATGCCCAGGCTCACGTTCTGCAACCTCAACATGCCCGCCCTCGCGCGCGGCAAGGTCAAGCCGGTGCGCATCGCGCCCATGAGCCAGGGGTTCTACCTGGACGAGTACGTCGAGCGCGTCAACCCCCGCGGCCAGCGGTATTTCTGGATCGAGGACGGCGTCGTCGTCGAGCCGCCGGAGGAAGGCACCGACGTGCAGCTCCTTAAAGAGGGGCACATGACCGTGACGTTCGTCGGCGGCTTCCGCGACAACAACCTGATGTACTACCCCAAGCTGGAAACCGTCCTGCATGGCTGACGTCATCCCGGACATCATCGTCATAGGCGGCGGCGCGGCCGGGCTGGCGGCGGCGGTCACCGCCAAGGCGCGCGGCGCGCGCGTGCTGTTGCTGGAGCGCAACGAGAAGCTGGGCAAAAAGCTATACATCACCGGCAAGGGCCGCTGCAACGTGTGCAACCTCTGCACCCCGGAGGAGTTCCTCCGCTCCGTGCCCCGCAACCCCCGGTTCCTGCACGCCGCCCTCGCGCACCTCACGCCGGAGATGCTGAGGGAGTGGCTCAGGGACATGGGCTGCCCCACCGTGGTGGAGCGCGGGACCCGCGTCTACCCCGAGAGCCAGAAGGCGTCGGACGTGACCCGCGCCTTCGCCCAGCGGCTGTCCCCGGGCGACGTGCGCCTGCACGCGCGGGTGGCGTCGCTGGACGTGGAAGGCGGCCAGGTTCGCGGGGTGCGCATGGAGAACGGCGGGACGCTCGCGGCCGCGAAGGTCATCGTCGCGACAGGCGGCAAGAGCTATCCCCTTACGGGATCCGACGGCGACGGGTACAGGCTGGCCGCGGAGGCCGGGCATACGGTGACCCCGCTGTTCCCCTCGCTGACCGGGCTGGAGACGGCGGAGGACTGGCCCAAACGCCTGCAGGGGCTGTCGCTGCGCGACGTCGCCCTGGAGGCCCAGTGGCCGGGCAAGGGCCGCTTCCGCGAGCAGGGCGAGCTGCTGCTGACGCACTTCGGCATCTCCGGCCCCCTGACGCTCAAGCTGAGCAGCTACCTCTCCGGCACGGACCTCGCCCAGGTCCAGGTGTGGCTGGACCTCAAGCCCGCGCTGGACGAGGAGACGCTGCGCGCGCGGCTCAACCGCGACAGCGCGGAGAAGGGCCGCAAGCGGCTCGCCACCCTGCTGCTGGAGTACATGCCCGCGAGCCTCGCGGCGGAGTTCGCCGCCCTCGCGGGCGTGGACGGGGAGACCAGGGCGGGCCAGCTCACCGGCGCGCAGCGCCAGCGCCTGGTCGCGACCCTCAAGGCCATCCCGCTGCGCGTCACGCGCCTGCGCCCCTTCCCGGAGGCGGTGGTCACGCGCGGGGGCGTCGAGGTGCGGGAGGTCAACCCCTCCACGATGGAGTCCCTCCTCGTGCGCGGCCTCTACTTCGCGGGCGAGGTGCTGGACGTGGACGCGCTGACCGGGGGATTCAACCTGCAGATCGCCTTCTCCACCGGCGCGCTGGCCGGCGCCGCCGCGGCGGGCGGCAAAGAATAACGCAATATCGGAGCGGCTTGTGAACTATATCGTCATGGACCTCGAATGGAACCAGCCCCTGTCCCACAACAGCCCCCAGTTTATGCGCTTCCGCGACCAGCTGATGTTCGACCTCATCCAGATCGGCGCGGTCCGGATGGACGGGAACCGCAGGATGACGGGGTCGTTCAGCCAGGTCATCAACCCGGGCTGTTACCGCAAGCTCCACCCGCGCATCTCGCGCATCACGGGCATCGTCCAGGCCGACCTGGACCAGGCGCCGGACTTCAACGAGGCGTTCCTGCGCTTCAAGGAGTGGTGCGGCGGGGATTTCGTGCTGATGACCTGGGGGTGCGACGACATCTCCGTGTTCCAGCAGAACCTCTCCTACTACATGAAGGACGAGGCCGCGCTGCCCCCGGTGTACGACCTGCAGCGGCTCTACGGGCAGCTGGCGGACGCCGGCCACAACCGCGCGGGCCTCTCCAGCGCGATGGAGCGCTACGGCATCCAGGTGTCTGACGAGCATCCCTTCCACAGCGCGGTGGACGACGCCTACTACACCGCGCTGGTGTTCCAGCGCATGCCGGACCCGCAGGCCGTGCTGTCCTTCCCGCAGACCGCCCGCGCGATCACTCCCGCGAAGCCCCGGTCCGGCGAGAAGGCCGACGACCTGCGCTTCACGCGCATCGAGCAGGCGCTGGCATCCAAGCCCGCGGCGCAGCCCAACTGCCCCGTCTGCGGCAAGCGGCTCACCGTGCCGGAGGGGTACGTCCCCATGCGCGGGGACGTGTGGCGCGCGCTGGCGGACTGCCCGGACCACGGGCTCGTGCTCGTGGACATCCTGATGGAGAAGGGCCCGGACGGCAAGGCGCGCATCCGCAGGCGCAGCCAATTGTCCGAGCAGCAGAACCCCGCCTACGTGCGTACCAAGCACCTGCAGTGGGCCGCGAAGGCCGCGCAGGCCGCACAGGCGGGCGCGCGCGGGGAGAGCGCATGAAGATCACCATCGGCACCCGCAGCGGGGATTTCCCGGTGCCCACAACCGTCCTCGCCGCCGTGCGCGAGCTGGTCCCCGAGATGGCGGACGAGACGCTGGCCTGCCTGTGGGAGGGGACGGTGCTGGAGCTCAACACCTACCTGCACGCCCCGTGCGACCTCCTGCCCATCACCTACAAGGACGACGAGGGGCGGCGCATCTATGAGCGCTCGCTGCGCTTCGTGCTGCTCATCGCCGCGATGCGCCTCTACCCCGACGACAAGCTGCGCATCGAGCATTCGCTGGGCCAGGGCGTCTACATCGAGATGGACGGCCGCCGCCTGTACGCCGCGGACGTGCACGCGCTGGAAGGCATGATGCGCGACATCATCCATGACGACCTGCCGTTCGAGCGGTCCCAGTGGAGCCGCGAGCAGGCCATCGCCTACTTCCGGGAGCGCGGGGACGAGGACAAGGCCAGGCTGCTGGGCTACAGGCCGTACGATTTCTTCAACATCTACACCTGCGGCGGGCTGTCCGAATATTTTTACGGCGCGATGCTGCCCTCCACCGGCATGCTGAAAGTGTTCAGCCTGCACGCGTTCGCGCCGGGCCTGCTCATGCAGCTCCCCGACCGGGAGGACCCGTCCCGCGCGGCGGAGGTCGCCCGCCTGCCCAAGCATGTCGCGGTGTTCGCCCAGTCCAACTACTGGTGCAGGGTGCTGGACTGCTCCACCGCAGCCGACCTCAACGGCCTCATCGCCAACGACCGCCTGCGGGACTTCATCCGCGTCAACGAGGCGTTCCACAGCAAGTCCCTGGCGGAGATCGCCGAGGACATCACGCGGCGGCACGCGCGCGCCATCTTCATCTCCGGCCCCTCCTCCAGCGGCAAGACCACGTTCGCCAACCGCCTGAGCATCCAGCTGCGCGTAAGCGGCCTGCAGCCGGTCATCATCTCGATGGACGACTTCTACCGCAACCGCGACGACCTGCCGCTGGAGCCCGACGGCCAGCCGGACCTGGAGGCGCTGACGGCGCTGGACGTCGACCTGCTCAACCAGAGCATCGAAAGCCTGCTCCTGGGCGCGGAGACCCCGATGCCGCGCTTCAATTTCGCAGCCAAGCGGCGCGAGGAGAAGCGCGTCATGATGCGCATCGGCCCGAACACGCCGCTCATCATCGAGGGCATCCACGGCCTCAACCCCGCGCTGCACCAGCATTTCGACCGCGGGCTCCTGTGCCGCATCTACATCAGCCAGCTCACGGCCCTCAACCTCGACCGGCACAACCGCATCCGCACGACCGACGCGCGCCTGCTGCGGCGCATCGTGCGCGACTACCAGTTCCGCAGCACGCCGCCCATCCGGACGCTGGAGATGTGGGACAGCGTGCGCCGCGGCGAGGAGCGGTGGATATTCCCCTATCAGGAACAAGCGGACATCGTGTTCAACTCCGCCCTGCACTACGAGCTGCCCATCCTCAAGACCATGTCCTTCGGTATCCTCAGCCAGGTGCCGCAGGACAGCCCGGAGTTCGTCAAGTGCAACCGGATCCTCAAGATACTCAACTATATCCTGCCCGCGCCGGAGGCCGTCTTCAACGAAATCCCGCCGACGAGCATCCTGAGGGAGTTCATCGGCGGGAACACGCTGTACATGGACGAATGAGCCTCAGGTGATCACCGTGCGCAGCGACTTGATGGACGGGTCGTCGGACAAGTGCGTCACCAGGTCGGAAAAATGCACGCCGTGGGGGACGCGCAGCGAATAGACGTTGATCCGCATGCACTCGTTCTTCCCGCCGCTGCCGCGCTCATAGACGACGTGGTGGTCGGTCTCCAGCACCCGGATGCCGTTCTCCCGGAAGAACACGGCAATGTTGCGCACGGTGTCCGGATTGTCCGCGAAGCGGACCTCCATGCGCTTGACGGCGTTGACGTGGATCGCCCTTCTCAGCAAAAACAGCACCACCATGATGAGCACGCATACGAACAGCGCGAGGAAGTAATAGCCGAAGCCGATGAGCAGGCCGACGCAGGCGGCGTTCCAGACGCTCGCCGCCGTGGTCAGGCCGGATATCTTGCGCTTCATGACCAGGATGGTGCCCGCGCCCAGGAAGCCGACGCCGCTGATGACCTGCGCCGCGATGCGCCCCATGGAGATGGACGCCTCCATGTCCTGGGAACCCTGCGGCGGGGAGAACAGCAGCAGGCACTCCAGCAGCGCCGCCACCGCCGCGCCCATGCAGACCAGGCTGTGCGTGCGCATGCCCGCGGGCCGGTCCATGTACTCTCGCTCGATGCCGATGATGAACCCGATGACCATCGCGGCCCCCAGGCGCGCGAGCGCCTCGAACCACGTGAGCGGATGGGCCGTAATGAAAATATCCAACGGCAAGCCCCCTTTTTCCGCGATATGACGACGCCCGGATTATACCACATCCGCGCGCGCGTGGTATGATGGCGCGCGGAGGGAAACGTATGCCGGACGCATGGCTTGTCACCAACGCCTTCCTGAAGGCCCCGTCCTTCGCGCACCTGGAGGCGGAACTGCTCGCCGCGGCGCGGCGGGCGGGCATCGCCATGCAGCCGCGCGGGAACGACGCCTTCGTCCGCGAGGACGCGCTGGCGGACGCCCCGCGCGCCGCGCTGTTCTTCGACAAGGACGTGCGTCTCGCCCAGCGCCTGGAGGCCCGGGGCGTGCGCGTGTTCAACCCCTCCCGCGCCATCGAAGTGTGCGACGACAAGACCGCGACCTGGCTCGCGCTGGAGTCCGCCGGCCTTCCCCAGCCGGAGACCGTCATCTGCCCCGCGACGTTCCCCGGGCTGGGGTACGGCGACGCCGGGTTCCTGCACGACGTCGCCGCGCGGCTGGGGTTCCCGATGGTCGTCAAGGAGGCCCGCGGCTCGTTCGGGGAGCAGGTCTATCTGGTGCATGAAATGGAAGGGCTCCGCACGCGGCTTGCGGCGTCGGGGGACAGGCAGCTGCTGTTCCAGCGGTTCATCGCCGAGTCCGCCGGGGTGGACCTGCGGCTGTACGTCGTGGGGAACGCGGTGGCGGCCGCCATCCGGCGCGAGAACCGGTCCGGCGACTTCCGCGCCAACGTCGCCAAGGGCGGCACCGCGTCGGCATATACACCCACACAGGAAGAGGAAACCCTCGCGCTCGCCGCTTGCCGCGCGTGCGGGGCCGACTTCGCGGGCGTGGACCTGCTCTTATCGCACGATGGCCCGCTGGTGTGCGAGGTCAACTCCAACGCGCATTTCCGAGGGCTCGCCGCGGCCACGGGCGTGAACCCGGCGGACGGCATCATGCGCCTTATGAAGGCGGCGCTATGACGGAAATCTGGCTCGTATCCGAGCGGGTCAACGTCGCGCGCAACGCGTTTTTCGTAGAGCGCTGGCGCGAGGCAGCGCGGGAGCGGGGCGTGGGCCTGCGGCTGGTGACGCGGGAGGAGCTGCAGTACGGCGTCCGGGGAAGCCGGGCATGGCTGCGCCACGCGGAGGGCGCGCCGCTCCCCCAGGCCGCCGTCATGCGCCTCCCGGACCCGCTGCTGGCGGCGCAGCTGGAGCTGCTGGGCGTCCCCTGCTTCAACAACAGCGCGGTCTCCCGCGTGCTCAACGACAAGCGCCTCACGCACCAGGCGATGTGCGGCGTGGCCCCGATGATGGACTCGGTGTTCCTGCGCGG
Organism: Candidatus Limnocylindria bacterium; assembly: GCA_035463055.1. Classification (GTDB taxonomy): domain Bacteria; phylum Bacillota; class Clostridia; order Christensenellales; family Aristaeellaceae; genus UBA6115. The sequence continues at coordinate 1,160 of DATHTQ010000176.1, read as the reverse complement.
CGACGAGGAGGAGCCGCCGTTCCCCTTCCCTGTGGTCGTCAAGGGGGTAAGCGGGTGCGGCGGGCGGCAGGTGCGCCTGGCGAATGACGCCGCGCAGGTCCGCGCCGCGCTGGAGGCACTCCGCCCCGACGCCGCGCTGGCGCAGCCGCTGTCGGACACCCCGGGCCGGGACGTGCGCGCGTACGTGCTGGGCAGGGACATCCTGCGCACGATGATGCGCGTGTCGCACGGGGATTTCCGCAGCAACATCGGCCAGGGCGGCGAGGGCGTGCCCTTTGAACTTGGGACAAGGGAAAGGCGGCTCGTACTGGACATCGCCGGGATGTTCGACTTCGGCCTGGTGGGCGTGGACTTCATCTTCCACCGGGGGGAGCTGCTGCTCAACGAGATCGAGGATGCGGTCGGCACGCGGATGCTGTACGCGGCAGGGTACGACCCGGTGCCAGGCTACCTCGGCTTCATCCTGGCGCGGCTGGCCTGACGCGGCCCGCGCCGCTTGTCTTCCGGCGGGGCTTGTGTTATATTTCTGTAACATTTGGGGGTCACGGGTGGAGATCGACCTGCACGGCATGAACGTCTTCCAGGCCAGGAACGCGCTGGCAGGCGCGCTGCGCCGGGTGACGGCCGCCGATTACCGGATGACCGTCATCCACGGGCACCGCGGCGGCAGCGCCATCAAGGAAATGGTCCTGGAGGAGTTCGCCCGCCACCCCAAGGTGAAGCGCGTGGAACCCGGGCTCAACCCCGGACAGACCGTATTCGTGCTCAGGGAGTACTTTTGAAGGTGAATGTGCGCCATGACCAACCCGCGTAACAGGCAGCCCGCCCGCCGCTCCCGCCGGCGCGAACCGCGCATGGCGCTGCTGGCGGCATGCGTGGCCGCCATCGCCCTGCTGGTCGTGTTCGCGCCCGCGGAGCCGACCAACCGGGCCTACAACATCGCCGCCGACGGTACGCGCACCAGCGCGCACCAGGGGCTGATGATCAGCGAGGTCATGGCGGACAACGCTTCCGCCCTGCCCGACGAGAACGGCAACTTCCCGGACTGGCTGGAAATCGTGAACACGGCGGACACCCCGCTGGACCTCAAGGGACTGACCCTCTCGGACCGGCCGGACCGCGCCAGGTTCATCTTCCCCACTCATGTACTCCAGCCAGGG
>DATHTQ010000175.1:0-3523 GCA_035463055.1 Candidatus Limnocylindria bacterium | reverse complement strand
CGGCCAGGAGCTCATGGCGCGCGAGGATACAGCATCCGGCGAGCCGCCGGCGCCGGGCAGCGCGGTCTGGTGCGCGTGGAGCCCGCAGGCGGGCATCCCCGTGCGCGACGACCGGGAGGAAGCGTGAAGGCGCGCGCGGCGGGGGAGCGGCGCGGGGCGCTGGCAGTCCCCATGGCGCTGTACGCGTCGCTGTTCGTGGGCGTGAGCCTGCTGTACGTCGTGGGGCTGAGCCTGATGACCCGGGGCGAGGGCTTCTCCGCGGGGCTGCCGCTGCACCCGGGCAACTACGCCCGCATCTTAAGCCCCCTGTACCTGCGCTCCCTGCTGCTGAGCCTGCGCCTGGCCTTCCTGACCGCGCTTTTGTGCCTGGCCCTGGGCTATCCCTTCGCGCTGTTCATGGCCCGCGCCAAGCCGCGCGCGCGGGCGTGGCTGATGATGCTGCTCATCGTCCCTTTCTGGACCAACGCGCTCATCCGCGTCTACGGCTGGAAAATCCTGTTCTCCGCGGCGGGGCCCGTCAACTCCGTGCTGCTGGCGCTTGGCGCGGTCAATAGGCCGCTCAAGCTGCTGTACACCGATTTCGCGGTATTGGTGGGCATGGTGTACGCGATGTTCCCGTTCATGGTGCTGCCGGTCTATTCCAGCGCCGAGCGCATGGACTGGGGCCTGGCGGAGGCCTCGCGGGACCTGGGCGCGACGCCGCTCAAGTCGTTCCTCACGGTCGTCGTGCCGCTGACCCTGCCGGGCATCATGGCGGGCACGGTGCTGACGTTCATCCCGTCGGTCGGGCTGTTCTTCCTGAGCGACCTGCTGGGCGGCTCCAACACGATGCTCTGGGGCAACATGGTGCACAACGAGCTGCTCAAGAGCCGCGACCTGCCCTTCGCCGCGGCGCTGAGCGTCGTGCTGCTGCTGCTCACGGGCGCGGTCCTGCTGGCCTACCGCCGCCTGGGCGGCCGCGCCGAGTCCATGGTGCTGTAGGGGTGGCGGCGTGAAGAAGAATCCCAAATGGGCGGGCTTCTACCTGGGCGCGGTGCTGCTGCTGCTGTACCTCCCCATCCTCGTCGTCGTCCTGTTTTCCTTCAACGCCAACCCCGGGCGCACCGCCAACTTCGCGTTCGAGGGCTTCTCGCTGCAGTGGTACGCCGCGCTGTTCGACCCCGCCGCCGGGTACGGCGCGGCGCTGCGAACGTCCCTCGCCGTCGCGGCGTGGAGCGTGGGGCTCTCCGTCATCATCGGCACCCTGGGGGCCGTGGGCCTCGCGCGAAGGCGCGCGCGCCGGGGCCTGGCGCAGAGGGCGGCGGCCGCCGCGCTGGGCGCGGGGGAGCAATTGGCCACCCTACCCATCATGCTGCCGGAAATCACCCTCGCCATCGCGCTCATGGCCATGTTCTCGGCCCTGCGCCTGCCGTTCGGGATGGTGACGCTGGTGCTCTCGCACGTCGTGTTCTGCGTGCCCTACATCTTCATCACCGTGCGCGGGCGCCTCATGACGCTGGAGCCGGGCCTGGAGGAGGCCGCGCGGGACCTGGGCGCGACGCCCGTGAAGGCGCTGGCGACGGTCACGCTGCCGCTGGCGTTCCCCGCCATCCTCTCGGGCAGCCTGCTCGCGTTCGCGATGTCCATGGACGACTTCGTCATCAGCTTCTTCGTCAACGGCGCCGAGACGACGACGCTGCCGCTGAAGGTATACTCCTCCGTCAAGGTCGGGGTGCCGCCGCACGTCAACGCGCTGTGCACCGTGATGCTGGGGGCGGCGTTCCTGCTGGTCGCCCTGGGGCAGGCCGCGGGCGGCGGGAAGCGCAGGAGGCAAAAGGGCATGAGGGAGGCGCGGGCGGCGTGAAGCGGATCGTACTGACCGGAGGGGGCACGGCGGGGCACGTGACGCCGCACCTCGCGCTCATCCCGGTGTTGCTGCGGGACGGGTGGGAGGTCCACTACGTCGGCACGCAGGGCATCGAGCGCGATATGATGGGGAAGCAGCCGGGGGTGGCGTACCACGAGATCCCCGGCGGCAAGCTGCGGCGCTATTTTTCCTGGCAGAACTTCATCGACCCCGTGCGCGTGCTGCTGGGGTTCTTCCGGGCGTTCGGCCACCTGGGGCGCATACGCCCGCAGGTGGTGTTCTCCAAGGGCGGGTTCGTCGCGGTGCCGGTCGTCGCGGCCGCGTGGCTGCGGCGCATCCCCGTGCTCGCCCACGAGAGCGACCTCACCCCCGGCCTTGCCAACCGCATCAGCGCGCGGTTCGCCAAAAAGGTCGCCGCCACCTTCCCCGAGTGCGCCAAGGCGCTGGGGAAGAAGGGCGTGCACACGGGCACCCCGATGCGCGGGGAGCTGTTCCGGGGCTCGCGCGAACGGGGCTTGCAATTGGCGGGCTTTGGCGGGAGCAAGCCGGTGCTGCTGATGATGGGCGGAAGCCAGGGCGCGCAGGCCGTCAACGACGCGCTGCGCGCGGCGCTGCCCGCGCTGCTTCCGGAGTTCGACGTCCTCCACCTGTGCGGCAAGGGCAAGCTGGAGCCGTCGCTTGCGGGCACCCCCGGGTATTTCCAGGCGGAGTTTTTGGACGAGGCGCTGCCCGACGCGCTGGCGGCCGCGGACTTGGTGCTCTCCCGCGCGGGCGCCAACGCCATCGGCGAGTTCCTGGCCCTGCGCAAGCCCATGCTGCTGGTGCCCTATCCCAAGGGCGCCAGCCGCGGCGACCAGATCCTTAATGCGGAAAATTACCGCGCCAGGGGGCTGGCAATGGTACTGCCCCAGGAGGAAATGACGGCGGACAGCCTGGCAGGTGCGGTGTTTGACTTGCGGAACCAGGCGGATACCATCCGCGCCGCCATGGCCAGGGAGCCTGATGCAAACGGCAGCGAGGCCGTGTACGCCTTGATACGGCAGCTGGCGAAATAGGGGAGGGTGCGTTCATGTTTGAAACCACCGGCGTCGTTGGCGAAGCCTTACTCAAGGAAGCTTGGTGGCATATGATCAGGCCGGCCGACAAGTGGATGTTCGCCTTGTTCTTTCCCCTTGACGCGGCCCTGGCCGGCTATGTGATCTATTTGGAACTATACCATTTCCTGCCCTGGGTCGGCCTTTTGATGTTCCTCAATGTGGCGATCATGTACTGGAATATCGCCCGCAGCCGCAAGGTCATGCTTGGCCGCATGAATGAAGCCTATGGCGTGCCGGAAACGCGGGTGACCACCCGGTTTTTGGAGTAAGGCATCAAGGAGGATAACCTGAGTTCAAAGGGGTCCGCCACGCTGCCCTACGAAACCATTGCCAGGCTTGCGCAGACAGAGCATTTCCTGCTGCTGATGACCAAATCGCTGCAGGCGGTACCTGTCTTCAAGAATCCGGCGCTGGACCTGGACGGCCTGCTCGCTTACCTGAAAAGCAAACCGACCAAGATTAAATGGAAGGCGTAAGACGTTGACGAAAACAAGCCGGAACATCCCCGAGGTCGTCGCGGCGCTCGTCCGGCGGGAAGGGAGCGTCCTCATCTGCCGCCGCCCGGCGCACAAGGCTCGCG
>DATHTQ010000174.1:0-8584 GCA_035463055.1 Candidatus Limnocylindria bacterium | reverse complement strand
GGGCTGTAGGCGATGATGATGGACGGGCCCTTGTAGGCCTCGGCCTCGTTGAAGGCCTTGAGGGTCTGGTTGTAGTTGGCGCCCAGCGCGACCTGCGCCACGTACACGTAGCCGTAGCTCATCGCCATCATGCCCAGGTCCTTCTTCTTGGTGCGCTTGCCGGCCGCCGCGAACTTGGCGACGGAGCCGGTGGGCGTGGACTTGCTGGACTGGCCGCCGGTGTTGGAGTACACCTCGGTGTCGAGCACGAGGATGTTGACGTCCTGGCCCTGCGCGAGCACGTGGTCCAGCCCGCCGTAGCCGATGTCGTACGCCCAGCCGTCGCCGCCGATGATCCAGACGGACTTCTTGACGAGCAGGTCGGCGTTCCTCAGCACTTCCTTGGCGGGGGCACAGGCGGCGCAGTCGCAGTTGCGGCCTGCGGCGACCCACTCGGCCTCCCAGTCGGTGCCGGTCATGTCCAGGCCGCACTCGCAGGCCTTCTTCAGCTCTTCCGCCGCGGCCTTGCTGCCCTCGGCGTCGTCCATCGCGGCGAGCCACTTCTCGCCCGCGGCCTTGATGGCGGGATCGCAGTATTCCACCGCGATCATCCCGCGCACCGTCTCGGCCAGGTTGGCGCGGCGCTGGGTGTAGGCGAGGTTCATGCCGAAGCCGAACTCCGCGTTGTCCTCGAACAGGCTGTTGCCCCACGCGGGGCCCTGGCCCTTGCCGTTGACGGTGTAGGGCGTCGTCGGGAACGAGCCGCCGTAGATGGACGAGCAGCCCGTCGCGTTGGCGATGATCATCCGGTCGCCGAAGAGCTGGGTGGCGAGCTTGATGTAGGGAGTCTCGCCGCAGCCCGCGCAGGCGCCGGAGAACTCGAACAGGGGCTTGAGGAACTGCGAGCCGCGCACGAGGTTCTTGTTGTGCGCGTACTTGTCCTCGGGCAGGGTCTGGGCGAACTCCCAGTTCTCGTTCTGGTGCAGCTGGGTCTCCAGCGGCTTCATGAGCAGGGCCTTGGGCTTGGCGGGGCACACCTCGAAGCAGTTGCCGCAGCCCGTGCAGTCCAGCGGGGTGACCTGCATGCGGAAGCCGCTGCCGGCGTACTCCTTGCCCATCGCGGGCTTGGTGAGGAAATCTGCAGGCCGCTCGGTCCCGTTCTCGATGAGGTAGGGGCGGATGACCGCGTGCGGGCAGACCATCGCGCACTGGTTGCACTGGATGCAGTGCTCCAGCTGCCACTCGGGCACGTTGATCGCGATGCCGCGCTTCTCGTACTGGCTCGTGCCGGTGGGCACGGCGCCGTTGGGCGAGAACGCAGACACGGGCAGCTTGTCGCCGGCCTGGCGCAGCACGGGGCTGACCACCTTGTCGAAGTGCTCGGTCGCCGCCACGCGGCGGGGCTGCGCGCCTTCCTGCGCGGTGAGCCACTCGGCGGGCACGCGCACCTCGCGCAGCTCGCTGATGGCGGCGTCGATGACGGCCCAGTTGGCCTTGACGACGTCCTCGCCGCGGCGGCCGTAGGTGCTCTTGGCGTAGTCCTTCATGTACTTCTCGGCCTGGGCGTAGGGGATGACGTTGGCGAGCTTGAAGAACGCCGCCTGCATGATGGTGTTGATGCGCCCGCCCATGCCGTGCTTCTCGGCCAGCGCGATGGCGTCGATGGTGTACAGCCGCGCCTTCTTGGCCGCCAGCGCGCGCTTCATCTCCGCGGGCAGGCGGTCGTTCAGCTCCTCGGGCTGCCAGGGGCAGTTGAGCAGGAAGGTGCCGCCCTTCTTGAGCGCGCCGACCATGTCGTACTGCGTGACGTAGGCGGGGTTATGGCAGGCCACCAGGTCCGCGTCGTCGATCTGGTAGGTGCTCTGGATGGGGTGCGTGCCGAAGCGCAGGTGGCTGACGGTCAGGCCGCCGGACTTCTTGGAGTCGTAGGCGAAGTAGGCCTGCACGTTGAGCTTGGTGTGGTCGCCGATGATCTTGATGGAGTTCTTGTTGGCGCCTACGGTGCCGTCGCTGCCCAGGCCGTAGAACTTGCAGGCGACGGTGCCCGCGGGCGAGGCGTTGAACTGGCGGCCCAGCGGGAGGGAGGTGTTGGTCACGTCGTCCACGATGCCCACGGTGAAGTGGTCCTTGGGCCGCGGCTTGTCCATGTTGTCGAACACGGCCTTGACCATCGTGGGGGTGAACTCCTTGCTGGAGAGGCCGTAGCGGCCGCCCAGGACCTGGATGTCCGTCCGGCCGTTCTGCGCCAGCGCGGTGCAGACGTCGAGGTACAGCGGGTCGCCCAGGGCGCCCGGCTCCTTGGTGCGGTCCATGACGCTGAGGCGCTTGACGGAGGCCGGCAGCGCGCGCACGAACGCCTCGGACGCGAACGGGCGGTAGAGGCGCACCTTGAGCACGCCGTACTTCTTGCCCTTCGCGTTCAGGGCGGTCATCGTCTCGTGGGCGGCCTCGGCGCCGGAGCCCATGATGACCATCACGTGCTCGGCCTGCGGGTCGCCGACGTAGTCGAACAGCTTGTAGCCGCGCCCGGTGAGGCGCTTGACCTGCTTCATGCACTCCTGCACGATGCCGGGGACCAGCTCGTAGTAGGGGTTCGCGGCCTCGCGGTTCTGGAAGTACACGTCCGGGTTCTGCGCGGTGCCGGTCTGGCGCGGGTGCTCCGGGTTGAGGGCGCGGGAGCGGAACTCCGCCACCTTGTCCCAGTCCACCAGCGGGCGGATGTCCTCGTAGGCGATCTGGTCGATCTTCTGCACCTCGGCGCTGGTGCGGAAGCCGTCGAAGAAGTGCAGGAACGGGACGGAGGACTTGATGGTCGCCAGGTGCGCGACCAGGGCGAGGTCCTGCGCCTCCTGCACGGAGCAGGACGCGAGCATCGCGAAGCCGGTCTGGCGGCAGGCCATGACGTCGCTGTGGTCGCCGAAGATGGACAGCGCGTGCGTGGCCAGCGTGCGGGCGCTGACGTGGAACACGGTGGGCAGCAGTTCGCCGGCGATCTTGTACATGTTGGGGATCATGAGCAGGAGGCCCTGGGACGCGGTGTAGGTGGTGGTCATGGCGCCCGCGGCCAGCGAGCCGTGGACCGCGCCGGCGGCGCCCGCCTCGGACTGCATCTCCGTCACGCTGACGGTCTGGCCGAACAGGTTTTTCTGGCCCATCGCGGACCATTCGTCCACGTACTCCGCCATGGTGCTGGACGGCGTGATGGGGTAGATGGCGGCGACGTCGCTGAACGCGTACGCGATATGGCTTACCGCGCCGTTTCCGTCAATGGTGTACTTTTTCGCCATGAGGAACCTCCCTTGCTCTCCTGTATGATAGGCCTCGTCAGCCTTGGGCACGCCTGCCAGTATAAGCCCGCCCCGGACGCAAGTCAAGGATTTCCGGTTTTTTTGCGCACCCGGAAACCCTTGAAAATATTGGATTTTTTGGAAACGATGCGGGGATTTGGTGAAAAATCGGAAAACTTTCAGTCTGCGCCCGCCGCCGGGGGGGGCACGACGAAGCGTATGGCGCCGGGCAGCACTTCCAGGTCGAACCCCCTGCCCCTGACGATCTCGCCGTCCAGGCACCAGTCGGTCTCCTGCGCGCAGGAAATATGCACGCGCCTGGCGCGCGCGTAGGCCACGTAGGGCTTGAACGCGGGGTGCGTGAGGTGGTCGCCGCGCTTGTAGATGCCGATGAGCCGGGCGATGCCCACGCGCGTCAGCGGCCGGATGGCCGTGACCTCCATGAGGCCGTCGTCGTTGACCGCGTTGGGCGCGCACAGGAAGCCGCCGCCGATGTACTTGCCCGACGCGAACGACGCGGTCATCAGCGGGCCGCTGTGCAGCACGTTCCCGTCCGCGGTGATCTCGCAGTCCACGTGCGTGTTGGCCAGCGCCGCCTGCGCCGCGCCGATGTAGTACGCGCGCTTCCCGCCCAGCACCGGGCTGTAGCGGATCTTCGCGACCGCGGCCGCGGCGTACGCCTCCAGGCCGACGTTGACCACGTTGATGGACGCGTGCCCGTCCACGCGGATGACGTCCACCGGCACTGCCGGGGCGTCCGACTGGCGGGAGAGGTCCACGAACCGCTGCGCGCCGCCGTACATTTTCACGAAGTCGTTGCCGCTGCCGCAGGGCCACGCCGCGACGGACACATGGGCAAACCCCAGCGCGCCCTGCGCCACCTCGCCCAGCGTGCCGTCGCCCCCGCACGCGTACAGGCGCAGGGGGCTTTTGTCCTCCGCGCACACCTGGGCCGCGAACTTCGCCGCGTCCCCCGGGCCGGAGGTGATGTACAGCGTGTACGGCTGCGGCGAGAGCGCCTGCAGCTGCGCCTCCAGGCGCGCCCTCGCGTCGTGGGTGCCCGCCTTGGGGTTGAGGATATAGACGTGGCGCGTTTCCATGCGGCAAAAATCCTCCAATGGCGCATATCATACAGCATCAGGGGTACTGGGGCGAGGGGTGCGGGGGAAGTTTTGCGAGGCGCGCCCGCGCGCAGGCGCGTACCAAAAAAGAAGGCCCGCCGTCGGGGCGGGCCGGGGATACGGGGCGCGTTACTTCTTGTTGCCCCCGAAGATGGACTCGGTGATGCTCTCCACGTCGATGCCGACGTCCTTGAGCGTGTCCACGACGCCGTCCACGAGGCTCTCGCCGCCGCTCTTGGAGGATTTCCTGGAGGAACTCCTGCTCGAACTGCTCTTGCCGGAGCCGCTCTTGCTGGAAGTGCTCCTGGTACCGCTCCTGCTCGAACTGCTCTTGCTGGAGCCGCTCTTGCCGGAGCCGCTCTTGCTGGCGCCGCTCTTGCTGGAGCTGCTCTTGCCGGAGCTGCTCTTGCTCGAACTGCTCTTTCCGGAGGAGGAGCTGCCGGACCCGGAGCCGGATGACTTGGAACCGGAACTCTTGCGGCTGGATGACGACTTGCCCGCGGACCCGCCTTCGCCCGCGCTCTTGCTGCCGGAACCGGAGCTGCTGCCGGACGAGGACTTGTTGGAGGACCCGCCATTGCCTTCGCTCTTGCTGCCGGAGCTTGCGCTCTTGCGGCTTGATGAAGATTTCTTGGCCGCTCCGCCCTCGCCCTCGGCCTTGTTGGATGAAGCGGTGCTCTTGCGGCTTGAGGAGGACTTCTTCGCCGCTCCGCCCTCGCCCTCGGCCTTGTTGGCTGAAGCGGTGCTCTTGCGGGTGGAGGAGGACTTCTTCGCCCCTCCGCCCTCGCCCTCGGCCTTATTTGCTGAGCCGGTGCTCTTGCGGCTTGATGAAGATTTCTTGGCTGCGCCGCCCTCGCCCTCGGCTTTGCTGGCGGTGCTTGTGCTCTTGCGGGTGGATGAGGACTTCTTCGCCGCTCCGCCCTCGCCCTCTTTCTTGGTGGCGGTGGCGCTCTTGCGGGTGGTCGCGCTCCTGCGGGTGGTGGTCTTCCCTTCCTGCTTGCCGTCACCCTCGTTCTTGCTGACGGTGGTGCTGGCGGTGACGGTGGTCTTCCTGCGGGCGGTCGCGGTCTTGCCCGCCGCCTTGCCGTCGCCCTCGCCCTTGCTGGCGGAGCTCTTGCGGGTGGAGGTGGACTTCCTGGCGGTGTCCTTCTCACCCTCCGCGCTCTTGCGTCCGCCGGACTTGCTGCCGCCGGACTTGCTTCCCCCGGACTTGCCGCCGCCGGACTTTCCGGCCGCGGACTTGCCCGTCGTGGACTTCTTGGAGGAGTCCTTCTCCTCGGCCGCGCTCTTGCGCGTGTCGTGGGTCTCGGGCTTGGTCGCGGTGGCCTTGTCTACGGAGTCCTTGCCCTTGTTGTCGGAATGTTTCTTCACGTACTCTTCCGTGCGGTCCGCGGGTTCACGGATGAAGGTCGATTCGGTGGAAGCATTCCTTTCCTCTTTGGCGCCCTTGTGCCCGCCTGAGGAATTGCCGCCGGACTTGCCGCCCGATGCTCCGCCCTGGGCTGACTTTTGGTTGTCAGCGCCGTGCTGGGTGGTGGACTTCTTGCCGTCCTTGTCGCTGGCTGCCATATTTTTCCTTTCTCCCTTGCCGTGTTCCCGCTCAGGCTGCCTGGCGGGGGCGTTCTTCTCCCGTTCCTGTTCGGGGCTGTGGGTGATGTCCTGTCCGGGCGACCCGTGCGGCCACTTGGGCTGGCCGCCCGGCGCCTTGTGTTCTGTTTCGTCCTGCCGTGCAGGCGCGTCCTTCCTGGGCGTGCCCGTTTCCCCGCGCTGGCTGAGGTTGTGCTCGCGCCCGCGCAGTCCGCTTTCCACTTTCGCGCCGGTGTGTCCGCCTTCGGGCTTGCCTGTGACCTTCTTCACGGAGGAGTCGTCCGACGCGCCCATCCTGCGGTTGGTATGCCCCTTCTTGCCCGTTTCCGGGTTCTTCACGGGGCCGGTTTCCGCGGTCTGCGACTGGTTCTTCAGCGGCGGGCTGTCGTTGCGGTCAGGATGCAGCTCCTCTTGCCTGGTCTTCTTCAGGTCCGGTTTGTCGCCCGGAGACGACCCGCGCCTGCTTTTCCGTTCATTCGGCATTTCGCATCCTCCTGTCCATTCCTAGTAAAATATACGACTGTTTTATGTTCTCTAAACATTTTTGACGGCCCACTTCCCGCTTTCAAAGCGCCTCGCGAACAGCACGAGGCGCAGCACGAGCTCCGACAGGCTCAGCAGCCATGTCAGCGTGAGCCCGAAACCGAACACGTGCACCGCGAGAAGCGCCATCACCGGGCGGATGACGGACACGCAAAGCGTCATCACGCCCGCGACGTACAGGTTGTCCGCGGCGCCGCGCAGCGCGCCCGCGAACACGACGGACGACATCTGCACGGGCTGCAGCAGGCCTACGATGATGAGCGTCTCCGCAGCCAGCAGGATGACGTTCTGCGCGTCGGGCGTGCCGGGGTTGATGAAGAGCCGGCTCACCGGGTAGCGCAGCAGGAAAGTGAGCGCGCCCAGCGCCAGCGATATCGCCAGCGCGATGCGCTGCGCCGCCTTGCCGTACAGCAGGCTCAGGTCCATCCTGCGGCGGCCCAGGTTCTGCCCCACCAGCGTCGTGCCCGCGACGGAGAGGCCGTCGGCGAAGTTGAACGTGAGCGCGAGGAACTGCATCGCGATGTTGTGCGCGGCGAACATGCTCACGCCCAGCGAGTACATGATGCGCGTGTAGAAGAAGAACCCGAAGCGTACGCTGAGCTGCTCCAGCGCCGCGTTGCCGCCGATGCGCAGGATGGAGCCCATCGTGTCGCGGTCCGGCCGCCAGTCGTCGCGCAGCGAAAGGTGCAGGTAGCTGGCGCCCTTCTTGGACACGGCCAGCACCGACAGCAGCGTGCCAACGGCCATGCCGATGACGCTGGCGGCGGCGGCGCCCGTGATCCCCATGCGCGGGAATCCGAAGCTGCCGAAGATGAGCAGCCAGTTGAACAGCACGTTGACGAGGTTGGAAAGGATGTTGACCTTCATCGGCAGCTTTGTGTCGCCCACGCCGCGCAGCGCCGCGTTGACGCACATGCCCAGCGCGTTGACCGGAAGGGCCGCCAGCATGATGGTGAAGTACGTCACCGCGCCGCGCAGCACCTCGGCGTCCTCCGGCGTCCTGTCGTGCCCGCCGGCCAGGCGCATCAGCGGCTGCGCGAACGCGACCGCCAGCGCCGCCACCACGACCGACAGCCCCAGGGACAGCGTCAGCGCGCCGCGCAGCGTGCGGTTGGCTGCGTCGCGCCTGTCCTCGCCGCGGCGGCGCGCGACGATGGCGGTCACGCCGACGTTGAGCGCGAAGAACAGCATCAGCATGATCATCCTGGGCTGCGCCGGGAGCGACACCGCCGCCAGCGCGGTGCGGCCCAGCTGTCCCACCATGATGGTGTCGGCGGAGCCGATGAGGCTCATGAGCACGAGCTCCGCGATGGCAGGCATCGCGATAGAGAGCACGCTTCCGTACATTTCCCGCGTGCCGGGCACCTCACCCAGGCGCCTGCCTGGCGCGACGAGGGAGCCGGACGCGAAAAAGCGGCGCAGCAAATTCATGGATGCAGGTTCCTCCCGTGATGGCATGGGGGAGATGGTAGCATGAAGGGGTGACCCTTTCAATCAAACCCGCCCGGCGGGGGGCCGGGCGGGGGATGGGGTGATGGGATGGGTATCAGCGGAACACGCGGTACAGCCTCCCGGCGTCGGTGACCGCGTACAGCGTGCCGTCCGGGCCGAACGCCACGTCGCGGAAGCGCTGGCGCTCACTTTCCAGCAGCCGCTCCTCGCCCGTCACCCGGCCGTCTTCGATGACCAGCCTGCTGATGTGGCTGCCCGCGAGGCCGCCGACGAAGAGGCTGCCTTCCCACTCGGGGAACATGCCGCCTTCCCCGAAGGCGATGCCTGAGGGCGCGATGACCGGGTCCCAGTAGTAGACGGGTTCTTCCATGCCCTCCATCTGCGCGATGCCCTGGCCGACGCGCATCCCGCTGTACTCCTCGCCATAGGAGACGACGGGCCAGCCGGAGTTCCTGCCCGGCAATATCAGGTTGATCTCATCCCCGCCGCGCGGGCCCATCTCGCTGATATACAGGTCGTCGGTGCCCGGCCGGAAGGCGAGCCCCTGCACGTTGCGGTGGCCCAGGGACCACACTTCCGCCAGCGCCCCGGCCTGCCCCTCCAGCGGGTTGCCGG
>DATHTQ010000173.1:0-13938 GCA_035463055.1 Candidatus Limnocylindria bacterium | reverse complement strand
CGGTCCTGTTCCCCAGCGGGACGATGGCCAACACCGCGGCGCTGCTCACCTGGGCGGGACCAGGGGACGCGGTACTGGCGGAGCCCCTGCTGCACGCCGTGAAGGCGGAAAAGGCGGCCTTCTCGGACCGCCTGGGGCGGCTGAAGGCCGTGACCTACCGGGTCACGCCGCAGGGGAAGCCCGACCTGGATTCCGCCCGTGAACTCCTTGCCCAAAACACCATCAAGGTGCTGCTGCTGGAGAACACGCACAACTTCCGCGGCGGCGTCTGCCTGGACGCGGGGGAGACGGACGCGCTGTGCGCCGCGGCGCATGACCGGGGCGTGCCCGTGCACCTGGACGGCGCGCGCATCTTCAACGCCGCGGCTCGCACGGGGGAATACGCCGCGCGGCTGTGCCGCGGCGCGGACAGCGTGATGTTCTGCCTGTCCAAAGGCCTGGGCGCGCCGGCCGGCTCGCTGGTCGCGGGGGACAAGGCATTTATCGGTGCATTGCGCGAGACCCGCAAGCTGCTCGGGGGCACGATGCGCCAGGCCGGGGTCATCGCCGCGCCGGGGCTGTACGCACTGCGCAGCAACATCGAGAACGCCGCCCGGGACAACGCGAACGCCGCGCTGTTCGCGCGGGAAGCAGGGGAAATGGCAAGGCTGCGCCTGTGCCACGAGGTGCAGTCCAACATCGTGATGCTGGACACCTCCGGCACCGGCCTCACGGCGGAGGCGTTCTGCGACCGTGCCTACGCGGCCGGGCTGTGGATACGCCCGGTGCTTCAGGACCGGGTGCGGCTCGTGTTCTGGTCGGGCATTAACGCCGCGCAGGCGCGGCGCGCGGCGGAGATCATGGCGGCGCTGGACAGGGAGCTTGCGTAACTGCGGGAAAGGCGCCGGGCCGTCAGCCCAGCCAGTCCGCGATGAGCTTGAGGACGACCGGGAACACCGTGACCACCGCGATGACCCGCATCACGTGGATGAGGACGACGTTGATGTTGCGCACGCCGAGGTCCGCGGAGATCAGCGCCATGTCGCTGGCGCCGGAGGGCGTGGCGGCCAGCAGCCCCTCGCGCAGGGGCAGCAGCCTCAGCCGCTGCAGCGCCCAGCCGATGAACGCCGTGCCTACGGCCATGAGGACCAGCAGGACCGTGACCGGCCAGGGCAGGAGGATGAACTCCCGCACCTGCGCCATCCCGATGGATGCGCCCACGTACGCGCCGGATATGCACTGCGCGGTCTTTCGCAGCAGCGGGGTGATGCGGGCCTGCGGCACCGCGAGCTTGAACAGCAGGGTCCCGATGGTGGAGAACGCAAGCGTCCCCGCGGGCATGCCGGAATACTGCCCCAGCAGGCCCGACGCCGTGGCCGCGGCCAGGGTCAGCGCCACGGGGACCAGACCCGCGCCGGGCTTGCCCCCGGGGGGAGGCACGTCGCAGGCCAGCGGCTCCCCGCCCTTGGTCACCCTGCCGATGACGGAGGGGACGATGCCGATGCCCGTCATGAAGCGGATGAACTGGAGCACCATGACCTTGGACGCGTCCGCGCCCAGATCCGCCGCGAGGATGGGCATGTCGCTGACGCCCCCGGGCGTGACGCTCAGGAACGCGGTGAGCAGGTCCAGGGACGAGGTGTAATGGATGATGAGCCCGGTCACGATGTTGAAGAAGAGCATGCCGAGGATGACGACCGCGCCGGGCTTGAGCGCCCTGCGCATGTTCCTCAGGTCGTCCCGGCCCGCCATCGAGCCGATGAACGCGCCGACGGTGATCTGCGCCGCGGTCTTGAAGAAGGGGGGCAGCTGCCCCCCGCCGATGATGATGTTGTACGCCGCGGCCCCAATGGCGGCGCCGACCATCATGCCGCCGGGGACGCGCAGCTTCATCAGCAGGTATCCGACGGCGGCCGCCGCCAGCAGGGTGAGGATGAGGTCCAAGGAAGTCCCCTTTCGTTGGTGCATGTTTTATGAAGGCGCCGGGTTCGGCACAGGGCCGTATATACCCGCGCGGGCGCGCGCTTGGCGCCCGGACCATCTTAGGATCGCCCGCCTGCCGCGTCAAATCAAACATTTGATCGCTTCCATAAGCGCGCGTTATGGCGCGTGCCGTGCAGGCCCATCCATCGTTTCCCCGGACTGGCGCGTTTTCGGGCGGGCCGGCGCGGGTTGACGGCCGGGTACGCGTTCCCTATGCTTGAACTGACAGAAGAAGAAACCGCGGACGAGGTGCTGCATGGAATACGAGCTCAAGCGCATTTTCCCCTTCGACCGGGAGGCCGCGGAAAAGAACCTCGCGCTGCTGACGCGCGAGGGCATCACCGCGGACCGCAACCTGGAGTACACGGTCGGCCTCTTCACCCCCTCGGGGGAGCTGGTCGCCAGCGGGTCGTACTTCAAGAACACGCTGCGCTGCCTGGCGGTGGACAGCCGCTATAGGGGCGAGGGGCTGCTCAACGCCCTGGTGTCCCACCTCACGGGGGAACTGGCGGGGCGCGGCGTGTTTGAGCTGTTCCTCTACACCAAATACGAGGCCGCGCGCTACTTCGCGGACCTTGGGTTCTATACGGTCGCCGAGGTGGACCGGCAGGTCGTTTTCATGGAGAACGTGAAGGGCGCGTTCGACCGCTACCTCGCGGAGATATCCGCCCGGAAGGTAGCGGCCCCGCGCGTGGGCGCGATCGTGATGAACGCGAACCCCTTCACGCTGGGCCACCAGTACCTGGCGGAGAAAGCCGCGGGGGAGTGCGGCGTCCTGCACCTGTTCGTCGTGCGCGAGGACGTGTCCGCCTTCCCGTACGCGGTGCGCGACCGGCTCATCCGCCAGGGGACCGCGCACCTGAGCAACGTGGTGTACCACCACACGGGCAACTACGTCGTCAGCAGCGCGACGTTCCCCTCCTACTTCATCCGCGACACCGAGGAGGTCACCCGCGCGCACGCACGCGTGGACGCCGCGGTGTTCGCCCGCATCGCGCGGGCGCTGGGCGTCACGGTGCGCTACGTCGGGGACGAGCCGTTCTCGTTCGCGACCAACCTCTACAACGAGACCATGGCGGAACGCCTGCCCGCGGCGGGGGTGGAGCTGGTCGTCATCCCCAGGCGGGAGGACGAGGGGCTGACGCCCATCAGCGCCTCCCGGGTGCGCGAGAAACTGCTCGCCTGGGACCTGGAAGGGCTCAAGCCCCTGGTGCCGGAGACGACGTGGGCGTTCCTGGCGTCGGAGGAGGGAAAAGAAGTAGCGGAACGGATGCGTTCCGGCGGGGCGAAGTAGGAGGCCCGGAAAGGGGAACCATGGCCATCGGGTACGCCTGCCTGGCGCTTGCGGTGCCGGGGACGGGGCTTCGGGGCGCGGTGCTGCGCAACGCCGGCGAGGCGCGCCTGCGGGAGATCATCGCGCACAACCTCGCGGCGCTGGAGCGCATGGCGCAGTACAACGCCAAGAACGGCATCCGGCTGTTCCGCATCAGCAGCGACGTCATCCCGTTCGCCTCCAGCCCCGTGAACGCCGTACCGTGGGAGCGGGAGTTCGCGGAACAGCTTCATGCCATCTGGCGGACGTTCCGTGCCGCGGGCATCCGCGTGTCCATGCATCCGGGGCAGTACACCGTGCTAAACTCGCCGGACCCCGAGACCGTCCGGAACTCCATGCTGGAACTGGACTATCACGCGCGGTTCCTGGAAGCGCTGGGCGCGGACGGGACGAACAAGATCATCCTGCACATCGGCGGCGCGTACGGCGACAGGGAGGCGGCGATGCGCCGCTTCGGCGCGGCGTACGACACGCTGCCGGAGCGCGTGAAGGCGCGCCTGGTCATAGAGAACGACGACCGGATATTCCATATCGGGGACGCGCTGGCCGTCGGCCTTCGCAAAGGCATCCCCGTCGTCTTCGACAACCTGCACCACATGGCGAACCCCCCGCCCCAGGGCGGCGGCGATGACGCGCGGTGGATTTCGGAATGCGCCGCGACCTGGGGGCCCCGGGACGGAAGGCAGAAAATCCATTACTCGCAGCCTGACGAAGGCAAGAGGTTGGGCGCGCATTCGCGGGGCATCGCGGCGGACCCGTTCCTCGCCTTCTGGGACGCGCTGCCCGTCCCGCGCCCGGACGTCATGCTCGAGGTCAAGGACAAGAACGTCTCCGCGCGCAAGTGCATCCTGCTCACCGACCCCGGCATGGGCATCGGCGCCCTGGAAACCGAGTGGGGGAGATGGAAGTACCTTGTGCTGGAGCGCTCCCAGGCGGCGTACCTGGAGGCCCGAAGGCTGCTGAAGGACAAGTCTGCATACCCCGCGCTGGCGTTCTACCGCGCGGTGGAGCGGGCGCTGGCCAGCCCCGTAACCATGGGCGGCGCCGTCAACGCCGCCCAGCACGTTTGGGGGTATTTCAAGGACGCGGCAACGCCCGCCCGGAAGAAGGCGTTCGCGCAGAAGCTCGAGGCAGTAACGAAGCCGGGCGGGCTGCCCGCGCTCAAGCGCTTCCTGTACCGGCTGGCGGAGGAGCACAGCGAGGGGTACCTGCTGGAATCGTATTACTTCGCGCCGCAGTACGCGGCGGACGCCGAAGCCCCCGCCGGGGATGCGACTGCCTGAGGCGGTTATTCGGGGCGGATGACGCCCTTCTTGAGGATGACGCAGGCGTACAGCGCGGTCTCGCCGGTCTGGACCGTGGCGAACGCCTTGCGGGCGACGTCGTAGAAGGCGAACCGCTCCACGAAGCCAATCTTCGTGCCGGGCTCGTGCTTCTCCACGATGTCCGCGAAGGTGTCCC
This sequence comes from Candidatus Limnocylindria bacterium, assembly GCA_035463055.1. Classification (GTDB taxonomy): domain Bacteria; phylum Bacillota; class Clostridia; order Christensenellales; family Aristaeellaceae; genus UBA6115. Next base: position 9,182 of record DATHTQ010000173.1, on the reverse strand, counting down.
AGATGGGCTGGTGCTCCGGCGTGGTGCCGGGGACGACCTGCATGAGGCTCACCGGGGCGTCCACGAATGTGTCCAGCGGGAAGAGCTGCAGGATGGCGTCCAGCAGTTCCGGAACGGTGTGGCCGTCGCAGCGGACGCAGCGGGGGTTCATGGACGCGGCGGGGAAGTTTCCGTCCCCGATGACCAGGTCGTCCCCGTGTCCCATTTCCGCGATGACCTTGAGCAGCTCCGGCGAGAGCAGCGGCGAGATTCCCTTGAGCATGCGTTGACTCCTTTGCAGCATATGGATTCCGCACCAAGGTAGACGCTCGCGCGGCGCGTGTCAAGCCGCCCCGGAACGCATTCATGCAGGGGCACTTGACAGCCCCCGCGTCCCCCGGATATGATAGGCGCAGTAAAGGGTCGAAACGTTTAACGTTCCCAAATACCATACGCGCGCCGCACGGCAGGCGGGCACGTTGGAGGCAGAATGAAGCGGCTGGTCATGGCGGGCCCGGGCAGGTCGGTCCTGGAAGACGCCCCGGTGCCGGACATCGGCGAGGACGAGATCCTGGTCAGGATGAAATACTGCGGCGTGTGCAGGTCCGAGCACGACGCGTGGCGCGAGGCGCGCGCCGGGCAGCGCTTCGGGCACGAGCCCGTGGGCACGGTGGAGCGCGTGGGCGCGCGGGTCACCGGCTTCGCCCCCGGCGAGCGCGTGAGCGGCCTGGCAAGCCCGGCGCTGGCGGAGTACGTCGTCTTCAAGGCCCGGCACACGGTGAAGGTGCCGGACGGCGTCGCGGACGAGGACGCGGCGGCGGAGCCGCTGTCGTGCCTTATCAGCGCCATCGCCAAGCTGCCGCTCTCCGCGTTCGCGGAACCGGTCGGGGTGGTGGGCTGCGGCTACATGGGGCTGGGCGCGATCTCGCTGCTCAGGCTCAAGGCCGCGGGGCCCGTCGTAGCGGTGGACGTGCGGCCCGAGGCGCTTTTGAACGCCCGCCGCTTCGGCGCGGACGAGACCTACCTTCCCCACGAGGTGCCCGAAAAATACCTGGCGACGTGGGAGAACGGGTGCGCGGGCGGCCTGCGCGCGGTGACCGAGTGGGCGGAGACGGCGGAGTCGCTGGACCTGGCCGGGCGGATGACCGCGATCGACGGCACGCTGGGCATCGGCGCCTACCACACGGGCGGGCCGCGCGCCGTGGACATGCAGCTGTGGAACTACAAGGCGCTGTGGGCGGTCAGTCTGCACGAACGCAAGCAGGACTACCAGACGCGCTGCTGCGAGCAGGCGTTCGAGCTGCTCGCCTCCGGCCGCTGGCCGTTCAAGGGGCTCAACCAGAAGGTATACCGCCTGGACCAGTTCGACCTGGCGCAGGAGGAAATCGCCACCAAGCCCGGCGGGCTCGTCAAGGGGCTGGTGGACTGCACCCAGTGGAAATGACGCTTTCGGAGGAAGCATATGGGCGAAAACAACGCGCAGGCAGCCAGGAAATGTGAAGGTATCTGGATCACGGGCGACGGCGTGGCCGAGGTGCGCCCCGTCGCGGTGGGCGAGGTCGGCCCCTACGACCTGCTGGTGGAGACGAAGGCCTGCGGCGTGTGCGCGTGGGACGCGAAGCTCTACCACGGGGTCACCGCGCCCGGGCCGTTCCCCTACGTCATCGGGCACGAGGGCGTGGGCGTGGTGCGGGAGGTCGGCCCCCTGGTGAAGGGGTTTACGGTCGGGGACAAGGTGTTCTGCTCCAGCGGCGGCAACGAGATGATGGTCCAGTGGTTCGTCCAGAACGCCTCGTGCGCCGCGAAGCTGCCGGAGGACACCGAGGACTGGGCCGCCGCGGTGCTGGAGCCGACGGTCTGCGTCGTCAACCTGCTGGAGAAGTCCGGCATCCGCCCGGGCGACCACGTGGTTGTGGTCGGCGCGGGCTACATGGGGCTGCTCACGCTGCAGGGGCTGGCGCGGGGCAGCTGGGCGGGGCGCATCACCGCGTTCGAGGTCAGCCCTGAACGGCTGGAGCTTGCGCGCAGACTGGTGCCGGACGCCTTTGACCCTGACAGCCCGGAGGGCCGGGAAGCCGTCCGGAAGATCAAGGAGGAGGGCGGCGCCGACGTCGTGATCGAGTTCGCGGCGAGCGAGTCCGGCTTCGCGCTGGCCAACGAGCTCATCCGCAAGACCGGCGGCAACCTCGTCATCGGCTCCTGGCACCGCAAGGAGGTCACCTTCGACGGGACGCTGTGGCACATGTCCGGCGTGAACGTCCTCAACCTCTCGCCGATGAGCAACCGCAACTACACCGAGGTCATCCCGCGCACGGGCGCGCTGTACAAACGCGGCATCTACACCCCCGGCGACTACGTGACCCACACGGCGCGCTACGACGACATCGCGGAGGTCAACCGCGTGCTGCGCATCTCCGGCACCAAGGAGGACGGCTACATCAAGGGCGCGGTCCTGTTCTGAGTAACAAATGCATGACGGCGTGAAAGCGGGGGCAAGATGAACATCGCGTATACCGGGTGGACCTGGCTGGTGAACCACAAGGACAACCACGCGTGGGAGTTCGAGCAGTTCCTCAGGGAAGTCAGCGACCTTGGCTACCAGGAGGTCGAGAACTTCGCCTTCATCCTCGACTATTTCGACGGCGACGCGGGCAGGGTCAAGGCCCTGCTGGACCAATACGGCCTGCGGATGGCCAACCTCTACCAGCACTTCAGCGACGACGACGAGAAGGACTTCGAGAACGCCCTCAAGTACGTCGGCTTCATGCGGGAGATCGGCGCGCGCTTCCTGAACCTGCAGGGGACGATGTGGCAGGACGAGCCGCTCGTGCGCCCCCTGGACCGCGACAAGGTGCTCAAGTACGCGCGCATCAGCGAGCGGGTGGGCCGCCTGGCCAAGGACAACGGCATCACCGCGTGCTTCCATCCCCACGCGCAGACGGCGGTCTTCACCCAGGAGGAGATCCAGCTGCTTCTGGACAACACCGACCCCGCCCTCGTCAGCCTGTGCCTGGACACCGCGCACACGACCATCGCAGGCATGGACGCGGTGGAGGCGTTCCGGCGGTGGGGGAGCCGCGTCGGCTACGTCCACCTCAAGGACGTGGACCCGGACCTGAAGAAGTACCAGAACCCGATGCACGCCTTCTGCGAGCTGGGCATCGGCACGGTGGACTTCCGCGGAATCCACAAGGCGCTCAGGGACGCGGGGTACGACGGCACGCTGTGCGTTGAGCTGGACCGGCGTCCGGTGTGCAACTACAAGTCGGCGATGATTTCCCGCCAGTACCTCCATAACGCGTTAGGATTCTAATATCCATCAAAAATTTGCGATTTTTGATGGGTCTGCATTTTCCCCTATGCCTGCGGCATAGCCGGGGAAAATGAGAGGAAGGCATTTTGCTCATTTCGGGGCAAGCTCCGAATCGCAAAATGCCCCCGTTTCCAGGGTGCACGCCCCCGGAAACGATTGCCATCGAAGGGGTGTTCCCCTCCGATGCCTCCCCTTCCGCCCCATATCAAACTAATTTCGAAAGCTGCATGACAACAGCCTCCGGGTTCTTCCGGAGGCTGTTTATTGATCCGACTGGATTAGCTTTACAGCTTCCGCACCGTGTCGCGCACGACGAGCGTGGGGGTGAAGCGGATGCTCCGCTCCCCCGGCTCCCCGCCGCCGATGGCCTTGCACAGCATCCCGGACGCCGCGCGGCCCAGGTCGTACGCGGGCTGGCGCACGGTCGTGAGCCGCGGCTCCATCGCGTACAGCAGGTTCACGTCGTCAAACCCGATGAGGGACACGTCCTCCGGCACCGCTTTGCCGCGTTCCCGCAGCGCGCGCATGGCGCCCAGGGCGATGAGGTCGTTGCCGCAGGCGACGGCGGTGAAGGCCCGGCCTTCGTCCAGCAGCGCGAAGGTCTGCTCCTCGCCGGTCCTGAGGTCAAACCCGCCGCCGCGCACCAGCGCGGGGTCGAACGGGATGCCGGCCTGCGCCAAGGCCTCGCGGTACCCGCGCAGGCGCGCGTCCCGCGGGTCGCCGGGCGCGGGGAAGCCGCTGAGGTGGGCGATGGCCCTGTGCCCCTGCCCGATGAGGTAGCGCACGGCCTCGAGGGACCCCGTGAAGTCGTCCACGTACACGCAGCGCTGCGCCTCGACGTAGCCGCAGTCCGCGAGCACGAACGGCACCTCGTCCCGCTCCAGCGCCGCGGCGCATTCCGCGACGCTGCCCGACAGGCCGACGAGGATGGCCCCCGCGGCCGCGTACTCCGTGACGGTCTGGATGGCCCTGCGTTCCTTCGCGCTCTCGCGGTCGGTGTTGAGGATGAGGGTCGAGAGGCCGTGCCCCTGCGCCTCGTCCGCCATGCCGCGGCACATGTCGGCGTAGTAGGGGTTCGCGATGTCGGGGATGATGAGCCCCAGCAGCGAGGACTTGCGGCTCACCAGCCCCCGGGCGAGCAGGTTGGGGCGGTACCTCAGCGTCTTTGCGGTCTCCAGCACGCGGGTGCGGGTGGCCTCGGACACGCGGGAATAGTCCCCGCCCAGCACCTTGGACACCGTGGCGATGGAGACCCCGGCGAGCTTGCTGATGTCACGGATCGTCGCTGCCATAGGTCAGGCTTCCTCCCGGATGGCGAGGACGAGGTGCACCGGCACTTCCTCCAGCGTGACGAGGGTCGCGTCCCCCTCGGTTTGCGCGGTGAACGCTTGCGTCTCGCCGTCCAGGGTATACGCGCGCACCTTCCCGGCCGCCTGCACCGTGACGCGCACATCCCTGGCCGGGCGCACGCGGTCCGCCCCCTCGTCGTAATCGTAGTTCATCAGGTGGACGTACGTCCCCGTTTCGTTCACGAACCGGTGGACGCCCAGGCGCGGGTCGGAGACCCCCACGCGGCGGACGGATGCCAGCAGCGGCGCGAAGCCGGCACGGAAATTGTCCATCGCCTCCGAAAACGTCCCGGCGTCGCTGGTTTGGGTGAGGTTCCCGGTCTCCGCAAGCAGGTTGATGAGGTTGCTTCCCTCCGCCAGGCGGCCGTGGGCGAGCACCTTCCCGCCCGCCGCGGCGTAGCGCGCAAGCACGTCCTCCTGGTTTTCGGTCAGTGCGTCGCAGTCCGGCAGCACGACGAGCGGGTAGCGCGAAATCATCTCCAGCGTGAAGTCGTCCCCGCGCAGCTCCCCGTCGGGCATCATGGCGACGTCGTACACGGCCTGCAGGTCGCTCATGGTCTTGATGACCTCCCAGAACGGCGTGCGGCGCTTCTGCCCGTCCCACCCGGAGGCGGTGACGGAGGCGAGGGCCGTGAACTGCTGCATCGCGTTGGCCCCGCCGCTGCCCATGGCGGTCTCGCGCCAGTAATAGCTCTTGTAGCTGTACAGCACGCAGCAGTCCGCGGGGGCGCCCCGGCGGAACGCGTCCTCATGCCCGTGCAGGAAGTCCTGCACCTGGGCGGACAGCCACAGCGGCGGGCTGAAGGAGTCCCGGATGGTGTTCCCCATCCACGCGCCGTAGGGCACCGACATGCTGCAGCCGTACATCGCGGCCTCCAGCAGGAAGATACGGTACAGGTCGTGGCCGCGCCCGCGCTCCAGCATGTCCACCAGCTGCGGCACCATGCCGCCGTAGGGGTTTTCCGCCACCGCCACGTCCCGCCCCTGGGCGAAGCCCTCGCAGTAGCGGTAGAAGTAGGGCTGGCGGAACTGGGTGTGCTCCATCTCGGTGATGATGACGTCCACCTTGGGCACGATGGGGAAGTAGCACGGCATGAGGTTGAAGAAGTTGCCGGACACGAGCACGTCCCGGCCGTGCCGCTCCCGGCCGTAGGCCTTGGCGAAGTCGGCGAGCTCGCCGAAATAGCGCTTCACCTGGCGCACCTGGAACTCCCAGTAGTCGCGGTAGAACGGCGCGCCGTGCGGGAATGACGGGTGGTTCTCGAGCAGGTAATCCTTATAGTTGAACGATTCGACATCGATGCCGTCCCATTCCGGCCCCAGGCGGCCCCCAGCCCGGCGATCGATGAGGTACTGCGTGAACTCCCGCACGCAGTCCCGGCAGAAGCACCCGCCCGAGCCGATGGAAGTGATGGGCAGCTCGGCCTCGTCCAATTGGATGCCGGGCGCGCCTGCGTCGATCATCAGCGCGATGATCTTCTTGAGGTACTCCCGCCACACGGGGTTGTTGCGGCATGCCTGGTAGCATTGCTGCGCGTGGCCCTTGACCTCGACCCACTGCGCGTGCACGGCGCTGCCGTCCAGGCGGCGCGCGGCGCATTCCTCCCACAGGTCCGTGACGGCCTCCCCGGCGGAGTTGACGATGCCATCCGGGTAATAGTCCTTCAGCGACGTAGGGAACGCATGCGGGTACTTGTCCTGCGAGAACTCCCGCAGGCCGTACCAGTCCTGCCCTTCCCGGCCCTCGGCGAGCTTGTTGAGCGCGGTGATGCGCCCGGTCTGATGGTCCACGACGGCGGGGAACTCCCACGCCTGCACCTCGAAGACGATCGTGAACAGGTCGATGCCGCGGCGCGCGCACTCGGCGATGAAGTCCGCGTCGTTCATGTAGCCGTACATCTGGGCGCGCACGTCGGGCACGGAATACGCCTCGTGGTGCAGGTAGGGCAGCGAGACGCTCCCCCCGCCCATGCCCGCCCACACGAGCATCGTGGCGTGCAGGCGCGACAGGTCGTCCGCCATGTGGATGCTGCGCATCGGCATGCCCGGATGCTGGCAAAAGTTGCCTCTGTGCCAGGCGTCGAAGTACACGCTGCGAATCATGCCGCCACCCCCGCGCCGTATTTTGGATAAACGTTTATCCCTTAGGTGCAGTATAGGGGCGCGGGAGGCCTTCGTCAAGGCGCGGATTGGTTGACAACCCCCCGCGCGCCCTTATAATCGATACCAGGATGGGGCGCAGGCGCGCCGCGAAGGACGTGTAAAAGGGCTGACCGCCCGCAAAGGAGGCCCATGCGCATCAGGTGGGAAACGGGGCTCGCGGAGATCACGGACGGGTCCTGCGCGTACGGGTTCGACCGGAACACCGGCATGCTGCGCTGGGCGCGCGGCGCCGACACCGCTTTCGAGGTGGAAGGCCTGCTGGCGGACGCCGGGGCGGACGGCGCGTACGCCCGGGGGCAAATGGCGTTTGACCCGCTGGGGGACAAGCGCACGTGGGAGCTCCCGGACATCCGCCCCGGCGGCGCCGCGGACGGCGGGCTGTTCGCCGGCTTGTACGAACTGGACGGCACCCTGTGCGCCGAGTACGAGGCGGGGCCGCTGTCCGTGCGCCAGGTGTACGACGCCTGCGGCGGCGCGCTGCGGATGCGGGCCGTGCTGCGCAACGCGGGCGGCGCGCCGGTGAAAATCGAGGGCGTCGCGTTCATCCTGCGCCGCCGCGCCGGGGACGGGTGGTTCGAGTACCCGCTCAACGACAGCAGGGTCTGGCGGGACGCGGACATGGGGGACGGGGACGCCCACGCCTGCGGCCTGGTCGGGTCCATGGCGCACATCGGCACGCCGGGGGGCAGCATGAACCTGCTGTTCCTCGACGAGGTGGAGAAGTGGTCCCAGGGCGCGTACCGCCTGGGGGACACGGTCAGTCATGTTTACGCGGCAGCGGTGGAGTGCCGCCTTCAGCCGGGGGAGGAAGCCGAGGTCGGGTGCCTGTACCTGTGCCTGCCGGGCAGGGGGGAGGACCCGTACCTGCACATGCGCGGCTTCTTCGAGCGTCTGGGCTTCCGCCCCGCGCAGGGCGGCATCCGGGATGGGGTGCTGTATTCCTGCCACCCGCACGGCACGATGGACGGGGGGTTCAAGCGCGGGCTGGACCTGGACGCCTTCGCCGGGGAGCTGCCCGCCATCCGCGCGCTGGGGGTGGACCACGTGTGGCTGCTGCCGGTGTTCGACCACCACGACCGCGGCGTGTACCACCCCAGCGACCAGCGGCCCATCGACGCGCGCTACGGCGGCGAGGAGGCGATGCGGCGCTTCGCGGACCGCGCCCATGAACTGGGCATGACAGTATTGTTCGACTACGTGCCCCACGGGCCGGAGCCCAGCGACCCCCTGGCGATCGCGCACCCGCAGTGGTGCTCCATGCGCGACGACGGGTCGCTCCAGGACGAGTGGCACTGCGTGTCCTTCGACATGGCCAACCCGGACTATCTCGCCTACACCCGCGAGCTGGTCGCCAGCCACGTGCGGCGCTTCGGCATCGACGGCGCGCGCATCGACTGCGCGATGGGCGGCCTGTCCAACTGGCGGCCCTACGGCGGCAACCGCCCCTCCGCCTCCAACCTCGCGGGCGGCGTGGCCGTCAGCCGCGCCATCAAGGAGGGGTTCGAGCGCATGGGCCAAAGGGCGCTGGTCCTGCCGGAGAACTTCAACCCGGTGCCCGCCTATTACCCGGTCACCGACGTGTTCTACGGCATGAACCTGTACCGGGTGATGTCCATGCTGTGGGAGCGCGGCGCGCCCGCGCAGGAATTGTGCCGCGAGCTGACCCGGTTTTTGGAGATCGAGGGCAAGGCAACGCCGGAGGGCCTCAAGAAGCTGAGGTTCCTGGGCAACCACGACACGGTGTCGTGGGTATGGCAGAAAAAGCGCGCCTTCGAGGCCTACGGCGTGGAGAAGGCCAAGGCGCTGTTCGCGATGATGTATTTCCTGGACGGCGTGCCGATGCTCTACCAAGGCGACGAGGACGCGTCCATCGCGGGGAAGGAAGGGCCCGTCCTGCGCGAATACTTCGCGCGGCTGCGGGAAGAGCGCCGCCGCCTCACCGGCGAGGGCGCCCATACCGAATACCTGCATACCGAAACCGGGGTCATGGCGTTCGTGCGCGAGATGGAGGACCGCCGCCGCCTCGTCCTCGTCTCCCTGGAGGACGCCCCGCAGACCCTGCGCCTGGACTGCCTGCGCGGGGCGAAGCACGAGGCGGGGGACGCGGCGCTGTCGGACGCGGGCGTGACCCTGCCGCCGTACGCCTACGCGGTCTTCACGCTGGCGTAGGGGTTGGAATCACTCCACTTCCGGCAGGCGCTTGATGCGCGGGTCGGTGAACACGTCGGCCTCGTCCCGGCTTGTGGTCGAGAACTCGCTGACCACCGCGCCCTCCGGGCCGCCTTGGAACCAGTGCAGCGTATCGGGGGATAAGGTATACTGCTCACCGGGGGCGAGCCGGATCTCGTGGAACACGGTGTAGTGCGCCTCGTCCCCCT
>DATHTQ010000172.1:0-1803 GCA_035463055.1 Candidatus Limnocylindria bacterium | reverse complement strand
CCCGCTGTGGCTCGCCCCCGTGCAGGCGAAGATCCTCACCATCACCGACCGCGCCGACAGCGCCGCCAACGAGCTCAGGGGCAAGCTGGAGGCCGCGGGCCTGCGCGCGGAACTCGACCTGCGCAACGAGAAGATCGGCTTCAAGGTGCGCGAGGCGCAGGCGATGAAGATCCCCTACATGCTGGTCATCGGCGACCGCGAGGCCGAGGAGGGCACGATATCGGTCCGCACCCGCAAGGGCAATACGGTCAACGGCGTGACCCATGAGCAGTTGCTCGAAACGCTGCTGAAAGAGAACGGCACCCTGTCGCTGGAACAGAGCTGGTAAGCCCCCAGCGCCCAAGCGGGCTGCCCGAATGGGCAGCCCGCTTTATGTGTCTAAAGGTTATAGCGGATGAATGTCCCTCCGCCGTCTAGATCCATTCGCCTGCGCGCCGGATGTACGCCTTCTTCAGCACCTGGATGGTCAGCGCGTACCCCGCCATCAGCGCGGCGATCCAGCCCAGGTACGACAGCGGCATGACGGCGAGGCGGAACACCGGGGCGAGGCCCGTGAAGCCGATGGCGACCGTCACGGCGGTGACCAGCCCCGTGGACAAGAGCAGCAGGGGGGACGGCTGGCTCTGCAGGAATGGGATCTTCTGCGTCCGGATGATGTGGATGATCAGCGTCTGCGAGATGATGCCGAACAGGAACCAGCCCGACTGGAAGTGCAGCGCCTCGCCCGGCGTGTTGAAGCCCAGCGCGTACCACAGCACGAGGAAGCACAGCACGTCGAAGAGCGTGCTCGCCAGCCCGAACGTGAACATGTAGTTGCGGATGCTCCTGGTGTCGATGCGCTTGGGCTTGGCCAGGTATACGGCGTCCACGTTGTCAAACGGCATGCCCAGCTGGGCGAAGTCGTTGAGCAGGTTCTGGATGAGGATGTGGATGGGCAGCAGCGGCAGGAACGGCAGGAAGATGCTGGCGATGATGACGGATATCATGTTCCCGAAATTGCCGCTGGTCGCCATCTTGATGTACTTGGACAGGTTGGAGAACGTCCTGCGCCCGCCAAGCACCCCCTCCTCCAGCACGTTGAGGTCCTTTTCCAGCAGGATGATGTCCGCGGTCTCCTTGGCGATGTCCACCGCGGAGTCCACCGAGATGCCTACGTTGGACTGCTTGAGCGGGGGCGCGTCGTTGATGCCGTCCCCGAGGTAGCCGACCGTGTGCCCGTTCTCCTGGAACAGCGACACGACGCGCTTCTTCTGGAACGGGGTCAATTTGGAAAGCAGGTTGCACCCCTCCAGCGCGGCCTTCAGCTCCTCGTCCGACATGCCGTCGATGGCGCTTCCCTGCAGCCGGTTCTCCACGTTGATGTCCAGCTGCCTGCAGACGTTGACCGCGACGCCCTCGCTGTCCCCCGTCAGCACCACCACGTTGACCCCATGGTCACGCAGCTTGGCGATGGCCGCCTTGGCGCCTTCCTTCGGCGGGTCCAGGAAGCCGACGAACCCGACCAGGGTCATGTCCCGCTCGTCATCGGTGCTGAACTTCCCTTCCTCGCGCACGTTGAACTTCTGCGCCACGGCGACCATGCGCAGCCCGTCGTGGTTGTGCTCCTCGTACACCCGCATCGCGTGGGCCGCGTGCTCCGGCGTCAGGGGCATGGTCTGGCCGTCCCTGAACACGAAGGAGCAGCCGGCGAGGATCTCCTCCACGGCGCCCTTGGTGATCAGCCTGCGGGAGCCCTGCGCGTCCCTCAGCACGACGCTCATGCGCCGCCGCGCGAAGTCGAAGGGGATCTCGTCCACCCGCTCG
>DATHTQ010000171.1:0-4348 GCA_035463055.1 Candidatus Limnocylindria bacterium | reverse complement strand
ATCATGACGCGCTGGCGCATGCCGCCGGAGAGCTGGTGCGGGTAGTTGGACAGGCGCTTGTCAGGGTTGGGCATGCCGACCAGCGCCAGCATCTCCGTCGCCCGGGCGCGCGCCTGGTGCCTGTCCATGCCCTGGTGCTCGATGAGCGACTCCATGATCTGCCGGCCGATGGTGAACACCGTGTTGAGCGAGGTCATCGGCTCCTGGAAGACCATCGAGATGTCGCTGCCGCGGATCTTGCGCATCTCCCGGGGCGCGAGCTGCAGCAGGTCCCTGCCGTTATAGAGGATTTCCCCGCCCACGATGCGCCCCGGCGGGTTGGGGATGAGGCGCAGGATGGAGAGCGAGGTGACGCTCTTGCCGCATCCGGACTCGCCCACGATGGCCAGCGTCTCGCCGCGGCCCAGCGTGAAATCGAGGTTGTCCACGGCCAGCACCTTGTCGGTGGCCGTGCGGAACTCGGTCGTGAGCCCCCGGACCTCGAGGATGGTTTCTTTTGTCATGTATTACCCCTGAACCGGTACTGGAGCTTGGGGTCCAGCGCGTCGCGCAGCCCGTCCCCGAACATGCTGAAGGAGAGGACGACCAGCGTGATCATGACCCCGGGGACGATGGAGGCCATCGGGTAGGTGCGGATGACCTCGCGCGCGGAGGACAGCATGGCCCCCCATTCCGGGCTGGGCGGCTGCACCCCCAGGCCCAGGAAGGACAGGGACGAAGCCGTCAGGATGGCGGTGCCCAGGTTGAGCGTCACGCTGACGATGATCTGGGACACCGTGTTGGGCAGGATGTGGAAGAAGATGATGCGGAAGTCGGTGGCCCCCATCGCGCGGCAGGCCTGGAGGTACTCGCTCTCGCGCAGCGATATCGTGATGCCCCGTATGAGCCGCGCGATGGACGGGACGGAGAACACCGCCACCGCGATGATCGTGTTCTCGATGCCCTTGCCCAGCATCGCGACGATCATGATGGCCAGCAGCAGCCCGGGGAACGCCAGCAACACGTCCAGGAACCGGGAGATGAGCGTGTCGATCCACTTCCCGTAATACCCGGCCAGAAGCCCCAGCACGATGCCCACGAGCGCGCCGCTGAGCACGCCCAGGAAACTGATGGACAGGGACACCCGCGCCCCGTACACCATGCGCGTGAAGACGTCCCGGCCCAGGTAGTCCGTGCCCAGGATGTGCGCGGCCGAGGGCTGCTCGTACTTGCGCACCGGGTTGGTGGCCAGCGGGTCGTACGCGCACAGGAACGGCCCGACGAGCGCGGTGAGGAAGAATATCAATAGAATCACCGCGCCGATGAGCGCCGTCTTGCGTTTGAGGACCTTTCTCAGCGTCTGCATCCGCGCCCCCGTTACTCGTATTTGACCCGCGGGTCAATCAGGCTGTACAGCAGGTCTACAGCGGTGTTGACCACCACGAACGACACCGCGAACACGAGGATCGTCCCCTGCACGACGGGGTAGTCGCGCTTGAGCACCCCGTCCACCATCAGGCGCCCCTGGCCGGGGATCGTGAACACCGTCTCCACCAGCGGCGCGCCCGCCAGCAGGCCGCCGAAGCGCAGGCCCAGCACCGTGACGACCGGGATGAGCGCGTTCTTGAGCGCGTGGACGTAGTTGATGGTGTTCTCGGGGATGCCGCGTGAGCGCGAGGTGCGGATATAGTCCTGCCCCAGTACGTCCAGCATCGAGGAGCGCGTGGTGCGCGCCACCAGGCCCATGGCCTGGGTCCCCAGCGTCACGATGGGCAGGACGGCGTGCTGCCACGACCGCATCCCGATGCTGGGCAGCCAGCCCAGGTACAGCGAGAACCACAGCATCAGCAGCAGCGCCAGGAAGAAGGACGGCGTGGACACCGACAGCAGGCTCACGACCATGATGGCGTTGTCGCTGAACCTGTTCTGGCGCACCGCGGCCCATACGCCCAGCACGATGCCGAACACCGCGGCGACCAGCGTGCCGCCGAACGCCAGCAGCAGCGTGTTGGGGAAGCGGCGCACGATTTCGTAGGCAACCTTGTTGCCCGTGCTCAGCGACTTGCCCAGGTCGCCCCGCAGCACGTTGCCCAGGAACGTGAAATACTGGACGAGGAACGGCTTGTCCAGGCCCAGCCGCGCCCGCTCCGCCGCCTTGGCGTTCTCCGGCGCGCCCATGCCGAGCATGAGCTCGACCGGGTCGCCCGGGATGACGCGCACGAGCAGGAACACCACGAACGTGAGGATGAGCAGCAGGGGAATCAGCTGCAATAGGCGCTTGAGGGCATATTTCAAGGGAACGTCCTCCTGTCGCGGCGCTTCCGGGCATAGGGGCGGCGCCGGGGAGGGCGCCCGGCACCGGGGGGTCCACAGGGCCAAGGCAGGCATGCGCCGGGCACGCCTGCCTTGGCCGGTATGGTTGGTTGGCTAGAAGATTACTTCGCGACCTTGATCTGGTTGAAGTAGATGACGCCCGTGACGCCCGCGCTGAAGTTCTCGACCTTGTCGCTCATGACGTACGCGTTGTAGCGGTCGTTCATCCAGACGCCGACCGGGTCGTCCAGGTACAGGATCTGCATGGCTTCGCGGTAGATGTCCTTGCGCTTTTCCTGGTCGGTTTCCGCCGCGCCCTGGTTGAGCAGCTCGTCGACCCGCTTGTTGGAGTAGAAGCCGTAGTTGTTGGTGTTGACGCCGGCGGGGTCGGTCACCCAGATGCGGTGGAGGCCGCCGTGCGCGTCCGCGGTGCTGGGGCCGGCTCCCATGATGAACATGTTGTAGCCGTAGGTCTCGGCGTACTGCTCGGGGGTCAGGCCGCCCAGGGACGCGATGAAGACCGCGCGCTCGACGACTTCCAGGTTCACGTTGATGCCGACCTCGGCCAGCTGGGACTTGATGAGCTCGCCCATCTCGACGCCCTTGACGTACACGGGGGTTACCATGAGCTTGATGTCAAAGCCGTTCTCATACCCGGCTTCCTTCATCAGCTCGCGGGCCTTGGCCTGGTCCTGCTGGATGGTGCCGAAGTTGTGGTAGCCGAAGGTCCTGGGGCTCAGGGGCGCGGTGGAGGCGTCGTCGCCCGGGTAGAGGGTGTCGACGATCTCCTGGCGGTCCAGCGCGTAGCTGATGGCCTGGCGCAGGCGCGCGTCCTTGAGGATGCTCTGCTCCGAGGTGTTGAACTGGAACAGGTGCTGGCCGATGCTCTTGATCTTGACGACCTTGATGCCGTCCATCGCGTCCAGGCGGAGGAGGTCGTCGCCGCTGATGCCGTCCGCGATGTCCACCTGCCTGGTCTCGATGGCGATGGTGCGGGAGTTGGCCTCGGGGATGACGAGGATGGTGAAGGACCGGGTCGCGGGGACCCCGCCGTAGTAGTCCTCGAACGCCTCAAACTCCATCTGCTCGTCCTTGTCCCATGCGACGACCTTGTAGGGGCCGGTGCCGGAGACGGCGTCAGGCGTCTTGCCCAGCTCGTTGCCGAACTGCGCGATGGCCGTGGGGTTGATGATGAGGTGCGACGGGCCGACGAGGTTGGCGAGGAACGCGCCGGACGGCCCCTTGGTGACGAGCTCCACGGTGAAGTCGTCCACCACGTTGACCTGGGCGATGAACCCGTTGACCTGGTCGGTGTAGCGGGTCGGGTTGGCGGTGTCCATCAGGCGGTCGTAGGTGGCCTTGACGGCGGCGGCGTTGAAGGGCGTGCCGTCGTGGAAGGTGACGCCCTCGCGCAGCTTGAACGTCCAGGTCAGCTGGTCCTCCCCGACCGACCATTCGGTGGCGAGGTCGCCGATGAGGGTGCCTTCCGCGTTGCGGGTGACCAGGCCGCTGTAGACCTGCTTGAGGACCTTGTCGTTGGACACGTTCCACTGCGGGTCCAGCGTGTCCTGGTCGTTCGCGGTCGCAAAGAAGAAGTGGTCCTTATAGGCGGTTTCGGAGAGCGCGGGGGCCGCCAGGCCGAGAAGGGCGAGCAGCATGGAACAGACGAGAACCAAAGACGCCGTTCTTTTCATGATTGTCCCTCCGGTAATATTTCAATCCCGCGGTCCCTGAGGTCCTTCCTCGCGAGAAGGTACGCAAAGGCCGTCGGGTATTGATCGTGCCTTGTGATGTCCAGTAGCAGTTCGTTGGATTTCGCGGTCTCGCCGCGCAGGAACCAGGTGTTGGCCAGCCCGTAGGCCTGGGTGACCCAGTCGATGTCCGCGCTGCCGCGTTTGGCCAGGGTGCCGCGGTCGAAGAAGTCGTCCGGGGTGAGCAGGCCCTTGTAGAGGAGGAGGCGCCGCGCGTAGGAGTAGTCCTCGCCATCGGGGTCCGCCCCGTCCTGGGTGAACAGGGAGAGCGCCTCCCGGGCTTCCCGCGCCTCGCCGAGCTTCAT
>DATHTQ010000170.1:0-3319 GCA_035463055.1 Candidatus Limnocylindria bacterium | reverse complement strand
CAGCGAAACGGGAGCCGGCGACGCAATGACGGCGGGGATCGCCTGGGGAGCCGCGAAAGGGCTGTCCACAGAGGAAACGGCATGCCTGGGACTGGAATGGGCCGAAGGCCACCTGGGCGGCCATTACGACGAAAATGGAGGAGACGAGACGTGAACGAAATGCTGCGGATGTCCGCGCGGGTCGCGGCCGCGCTCAGGGACGGGCGGCCCGTGGTCGCATTGGAGAGCACCATCATCAGCCACGGCATGCCCTATCCCCAGAACCTGGAGACCGCGCTGGCCTGCGAGGCCGCAGCGCGGGAGAACGGGGCCGAGCCCGCGACCGTCGCCGTGCTGGGCGGAAAGCTGTGCGCGGGGCTGACGGAAGGCGAGATCGACCACCTTGCCCGCGAGGGCGAGCGCGTCACGAAGGCCAGCCGCCGGGACCTGCCGCTACTGCTCGCGCGCGGCGCGGACGGCGCGACCACGGTGGCCGCCACGATGATCGTCGCCCACATGGCAGGCATCCGCGTGTTCGCGACCGGCGGCATCGGCGGCGTGCACCGGGGAGCCCAGGAAACGATGGACATCTCCGCCGACCTGGAGGAGCTTGCGCGCACCCCGGTCGCGGTCGTCTGCGCGGGCGCGAAGAGCATCCTCGACCTGGGGCTGACCCTTGAGTACCTCGAGACGCGTGGCGTGCCGGTCATCGGCTGCGGAACCGACGAATTGCCGGCGTTCTTCGTGCGCGAGAGCGGGTTCCATGTGCCCGGGCGCGCGGACACACCGGAGGAACTGGCCGCCATCCTGCGCTCCCAGGCGGCGCTTCCGGGAGCGGGCGGGACGCTCATCGTCAACCCCATCCCACGCGAGCACGCCATGGACCGCGCTGCGGTGGACCGTGCCATCCTGACCGCGGTGGACGAGGCCGAAAGGCAGGGCGTCCGGGGCAAGGAGGTCACGCCGTTCCTGCTGGCGCGGGTGTCGGAGCTGACGGGCGGGGAGTCGCTGCGCAGCAACATCCAGCTCGTCCTGAACAACGTGCGCCTCGCCGCCCGCATCGCCGCCGCGCTGTAAGGGGATACAAAACAAAAAGGCCGCGGAAGCGGCTTTTTGCATTGCGTGGCTGTTTTTCAGGCCTGCGCCTTGTTCAGCGCCTTGGCCAGGCGCGCCTTCTTGCGGTTGGCGGTGTTCCGGTGGATGATCCCCTTGGAAACGGCGCGGTCCAGGGCGGAGGAAGCCGCGCTGAGCTGGGTCATCGCCTGGCCCGCGTCGTTCGCGAGCGCCAGCGTGTATTTACGGACCGCGGTCTTGACCTGGGACTTGACCATGCGGTTGCGCAGGTTCTTTTTCGCGTTGACCTTGACGCGCTTGATGGATGAACGGATGTTTGGCAACTCTTCTCACCTCCTGCCCTGCCAATTCAGCAAAAGGGATACTACCACATTCCCTCGCGGCGCGCAAGCGTTTTTTGGACCCATGTACATCTTCCGCATTTGTCATGCGGCCCCGGGAAGTGTATGATATATTGACGGCGATTCCTGCGCCGGATTTGAACCCCGAAAGGAGACGCGTACAGCGTGTCAGTACCCCTGGAGACCTACGATACCCTCGTTGCGCTGTTCGGTTTGCACGACCGCAACATCCAATTGATAGAAGAGGAACTGCAGGTAACCGCGCACCTGCGAAACAACGCCCTCCATATATCAGGCACCGAAGAGAACGTCCGGCTGGCCGAGCGCGTCATCACCCAGATGCTGGGCGAGATCAACGCCGGGGAAACCCTGGACGAAGCCCGGGTCCGCTACCTGCTCAACCTCGCACGCCAGGACAAGCTGGACACGGGGGCGAGCGCGGGGCTGGACGCCGTGGCCTACACCCACAGCGGCCGCAAGATCGTGGCCAAGACCGAGGGCCAGCGCGCCTACGTCGAGGCGATGCGCCGGAACGAGCTCACGCTGGCGGTCGGCCCCGCGGGCACCGGGAAGACCTACCTGGCCATGGCCATGGCCGCGCTGGCGGTGCGCAACCGGGAGGCCGAGCGCATCATCCTGACCCGCCCCGCGGTGGAGGCGGGCGAGAAGCTCGGGTTCCTGCCGGGCGACATGGCGCAGAAGGTGGACCCCTACCTGCGCCCCCTGTACGACGCGCTCAACGAGATCATGGGGCTGGAAGCCTCCACCCGCATGGCCGAACGCGGCACGCTGGAACTCGCCCCCCTCGCGTTCATGCGCGGGCGCACGCTCAACGACGCGTTCATCATCCTGGATGAGGCGCAGAACACGACCCCGGAGCAAATGAAGATGTTCCTGACGCGCATGGGGCGCAACACCCGCTGCGTCGTCACAGGCGACCCCTCGCAGGTGGACCTTCCCGGCGGCAGGCGGTCCGGCCTGCACGTCGCGATGCAGGTGCTGGAGGGTGTCGAAGGCGTGAGCATTTCCCGGCTGACCCGGGAAGACGTGGTGCGCAACGCGCTGGTGGCGCGCATCGTCAGGGCCTACGAGGCGTTCGAGGAAAAAGAGCGGCATGCATGACCAGATGCTGAACCGGGATACACCCGGCCTGGCCGGGCGCTTCAGCGGTTGGGCGGCGCGGATTCGCTCCGCGGGGGTCTCCCGCGGGCTGGTCATCACGCTGGGCACGCTGCTTTGCCTGCTCGTGTTCATCGTCACCGTGACGCCCAGGCGCTACTCCCTGTCGCTGGGCATGGTGCCCAACCAGACCATCGCCGCGCACCGCGACGTCGTGGACGAGGTGACGACGCAGGAGCACCGCGACGCTGCCGCCCGCGGGGTCACCCCGGTGTACCACTTCCGAGACGGCGTGACAGAGCAGGTGCTGGAGCAGCTCAGCGCGGTATACGAGCAGATGTCCGCCGCGCGCCAGTACGCGAGGTCGCTCCCCGACTTCGGGACGACCCGGGCCTACTCGCCCGAGGAGTTCACCAGGGCACGGGAAATCGTCAGCCTCATCCCGCTGCAGGACTTCCAGCTCACGACCCTGATGAACGCCCGGGACGAACAGTTCGAGCAGATGTTCGCCGACCTCACCCCCGCGCTGCGCAACGCCATGCAGGGCAACGTGACGCAGGGGCAGGAGGCGCTGGCCATCAACGGCATCATGCAGGTGGCGGGGTTCCGCACGGGCGTCAGCCTGCTGCAGAACGTCGTGCTGCCCACGCTGAAGGCCGTCGTGCGGCCCAACATGGTCGTCAACGAGGAGGCGACCGAGGTCGCCCGCGAGGCTGCCCGCCACGCGGTGGAGCCGGTCGTCTACAAGCAGGGGCAGAACATCGTCGTGCGCGGCGAGGGGCGCATCCAGGAGAACCAGCTGGCGA
>DATHTQ010000169.1:0-2015 GCA_035463055.1 Candidatus Limnocylindria bacterium | reverse complement strand
GGCTGCTGGCGGGGTTCTTTTCGCCGCTCACCAGCCTTTTGGTCGCCAGGTTCTCGCTGGTGCCGGTCATGCGCGGCATCTTCCTGTTCGGCTTCGTGGTGTTCACGACCAAGCTCGTCATCCTGCACGTCAAGAGCCATGAGACAGAGACGGGCCGCAAGCGCATGGAGGAGTTGCGCGGCAAGCCGCTCTTCCACTCCGTGCGGGGAAGCATGGGCGTCATCCGGGGGATGCTGTCGCGAAGGGCGCTGATGCTGGTGCTGGGCATGATGGCCTGCGTGATGGTCATCCGTGGCGCGCTGGAGAGCTTCCTGCCCCTGCACCTGACGGGCGCCTTGGGGATGAAGCCGGAGGCGCTGCCGCTGCTGTCGGGGCTGAAGTCGGTGGGGATGCTCGCGTGCTTCCTCGTCATCGCCCCCCGGCTCAAGCCGCGCGACTTCTTCCGGCCCATGGCAGCGGCGCTCTCGCTGATGGGCGCGCTGTGCCTGGTGCTGTTCCTGCTGCCCGCAAGCGCGCGCGGGCTGGTGTACCTGGAGGTGCTGCTGGAGGCCTTGGCGCTCAGCCTGCTCATCCCCCTGTTCTCCAGCCTGCAGATGCTGCTGCTGGACAAGGGGGAGCGCGCGCGGATGTACGGCTTCTCGCTGTCGTTCTGCCTGCTGGCGACGTCGCCCTTCGGCACGGTCAACGGCCTGCTCTCGCGCCTGGGGACCCAGTACCCGATGCTGCTGGCCGCCGCGCTGGCCCTTCTCGCATTGTTCCTGCTGACGAGGCTGAGGCGCAGCGTCGCGCCCGGGCAGCTGGGCTGAAAGGACGGATATGGACATATCGCTTCGGGAGGCCCTTTCGGGCAAGCGGCTGTGGCTGCTGGACATGGACGGCACGCTGTACCTGGGGAGGGACCTGTTCCCCGACACCCCCGCGTTCCTGCGGGCCATCCGGGAGGGCGGCGGGGACTACCTGTTCCTGACCAACAACTCGTCCAAGTCGCCGGAGGCGTACGTGAAGCTGCTGGCGTCCATGGGGATCGGCAGCGCGCGGGAGGACTTCTTCACCTCCGCCGACGCCGCCTGCGCGTACCTGGAGGCCAACTACCGGGGAAAGCGCATCTACGTGCTGGGGACGGCGTCGCTTAGGGAGCAGGTGGCGCAGGCGGGGTTCCCGGTGACGGACATGGCCACCGAGGACGTGGACTGCCTGCTGATGGGCTACGACACGGAGCTGACCTACCGCAAGCTCGTGGACGCGTCCATCCTGCTCACCCGCGGGGTGGAATACCTCGCCACCAACCCCGACTGGGTGTGTCCGACGGAGTTCGGCTTCGTGCCGGACTGCGGCGCCTTCGCCCAGGCGCTGGAGCACGCCACCGGCCGCCTGCCGCTGTTCCTTGGCAAGCCCAGGCCAGACATCGCGCTTTTGGCGATGAAGAAGAAGGGCGCCACCCCGGCGCAGACCGTCCTGGTGGGGGACAGGCTGTACACCGACATCGCCTGCGCCAACGCCGCGGGCGCGACGTCCATCCTCGTGTTCTCCGGCGAGACCACCCCGGAGCACCTCGAAAAGAGCGAGACCAAGCCGGACTTCGCGATCCCGGGCATCGGGTACATTCTGGAGGCGATGCGGTGAAACCCGCCCGCTTCACCGCGTGAAAGGAAGATGAAGGCATGAGCGAACGCGATTCCCATGAGTACAAAAGACCCGGGGAGGACGAGCTGCGCGCCCGGCTGACCCCGCTGCAATATTTCGTCACCCAGCAGGCCGGCACCGAGCGGCCCTTCCAGAACGAGTACTGGGACCGCGACGAGCCGGGCATCTACGTGGACGTCGTGACCGGCGAGCCGCTGTTCTCCTCCCGGCACAAGTTCGAAAGCTCCTGCGGCTGGCCCGCGTTTTCCGAAGGCCTCGCGCCGGACGTCATCGTGGAGAAGGAGGACCTCTCCCTGGGCCGCCGGCGCACCGAGGTGCGAAGCCGCTCCGGCGACAGCCACCTGGGCCACGTGTTCCTGCACGACCCGGAG
>DATHTQ010000168.1:0-4955 GCA_035463055.1 Candidatus Limnocylindria bacterium | reverse complement strand
GTCATAGACGGGCGCTGGGGCGGCGTGCGCGAGAGCCTTGAGGGGCAGACCATGGACATGGCCCGGTCCGCGCAGGAATTGCTGTCCACCCTGCGCTACCCGGACGGCACCCCCGTCCAGTGCGTCATCAGCGACACCACCATCGGCGGCGTCGCGGAGGCGGCCGCGTGTGAGCGCAAGTTCTCCTCGCAGAACGTCGTCGCGACGCTGAGCGTCACGCGCTCCTGGTGCTACGGCATGGAGACCATGGACACGGACCCGGGCACCATCAAGGCGGTCTGGGGCTTCAACGGCACCGAGCGCCCGGGCGCGGTGTACCTCGCCGCGGTGCTTGCCGCCTACGCGCAGCGCGGGCTGCCCGCGTTCGCCATCTACGGGCGGGACGTGCAGGACATCCAGGACACCTCCATCCCCGGGGACGTGCGCGAGAAGCTGCTAGCGTTCGGCAAGGCGGCCGTCGCCGCCGGATGGATGCGGGGCAAGTCGTACGTCAACATCGGCGGCGTCTCGATGGGCATCGCCGGCTCCTACGCCGACATGGCCGTGTTCCAGCGGTATTTCGGCATCCGCCCGGAATGGGTGGACATGACCGAGCTGCTGCGCCGCATCCACCTGGGCGTCTTCGACCCGCAGGAGTATGAGAAGGCGCTGGCGTGGATCCGGGAGAACTGTCCTGAGGGGCTGGACATCAACGCGGGCAAGGAACTGCCCGACGTCATCCGCCGCAGCAAGGCCGTGAAGGCGGAGGACGAGTGGGCGTTCATCGCGAAGCTGACCATCGTCATCCGGGACATCCTCTTCGGCAACCCGAAGCTGGCGGAGCTGGGCTGGCACGAGGAGGCGCTGGGCCGCAACGCCGTCGCGGGCGGGTTCCAGGGCCAGCGCGCCTGGACCGACTGGCTGCCCAACGCGGACTTCACCGAGGCCATCCTGGCCAGCACGTTCGACTGGAACGGCGCCCGGCAGCCCACCGCGTTCGCGACGGAGAACGACACCCTCAACGGCCTGTCCATGCTGATGGGCACGCTGATCACCGACACCGCCCCGTGCTTCCACGACGTGCGCACCTACTGGAGCCCCGACGCGGTCCGCCGCGTGAGCGGCTGGGAGCCGCAGGGCCTGGCGAAGGACGGGTTCATCCACCTGCTCAACTCCGGCGCGACCGCGCTGGACGTGACGGGCGCCGCGCGAAATGAACGGGGCGAGCCCTGCATGAAGCCGTTCTGGGAGATGACGGAGGCGGACATCCGGGCCTGCCTTGCGGCCACCGATTGGGAGCGCGCGAACCTCGAGTACTTCCGGGGCGGCGGGTTCTCCAGCAGCCTGAAGAACGAGGGCGAGATGCCCGTCACCCTGCTGCGCCTGAACATCGTTTCCGGCGTGGGCCCGGTGCTGCAGATCGCCGAGGGCGAGACGTTCCGGCTCCCCGACGACGTGCACGACATCCTCATGAACCGGACCGACCGCACCTGGCCCTGCGTCTGGTTCGCCCCGCGCCTCACCGGCCAGGGCCCGTTCCGCGACGTATATTCCGTCATGGCCAACTGGGGCGCCAACCACGGCGTCACGGTGTACGGCCACGTCGGGGCGCAGCTCATCACGCTGGCCTCCATGCTGCGCATCCCGGTCAACATGCACAACGTGCCCGGGGAGAAGCTGTTCCGCCCCCACGCCTGGGCGGCGTTCGGCGCGATGGAGCCGCAGTCCGCGGACTACCGTGCCTGCGCGGCGTACGGCCCGCTGTACGGCTGAGGACCAAACGATATTGCTTGCTGGAGGCATATGAAACCGTTCGCTGACATGACCCTTGAGGAACTCCTGTCCCCGCAGGGGCACGACTGCCCCTGCGGGCGGCGCCACCACGCGGGACTGCGCCTTACGAGCGTGGGGCCCAACGCCATGGACGACCTGCCCCGCTTCCTCGGGGAACTGGGCGTCAGGAAGCCGTTCATCCTGAGCGACGTGAACACCCGCGCGGCCGCGTGGCCGCTGCTGGGGCCCGCGCTGGAGCGGGCGGGCGTCGAGTTCGCCGAATACTCCTTCGCCGAGGCGCACCTGGAGCCGGACGAGCATGCCTGCGGGAGCGCGCTGATGGCGTTCGACCGCTCGTGCGACGGGCTGCTCGTCGTCGGCTCCGGCGTGCTCAACGACGTCGGCAAGGTGCTCAACCACGCCGCGGGACTGCCCTTCGTCGTCGTCGCGACGGCCCCGTCCATGGACGGCTACGCCTCCGACAGCTCGTCCATGATCCGGGGGCGCATCAAGGTGTCGCTGTACAACGCCTGCCCGCACGCGGTCGTCGCCGACACGCGGATCCTGTCCGCCGCGCCCATGCGGATGCTGCAGGCCGGGCTGGGCGACATGCTCGCCAAGTACCTCTCCATCTGCGAGTGGCGCATCGCCCACCTCGTGACGGGCGAGTACTACTGCCCGGAAATCGCCGCCCTGGTCCGCGCGTCGCTGAAGAAAATCGTGGACAGCGCCGAGGGCCTTAGGGCACGCGACCCGGACGCGGTCGCGAAGGTGGTCGAGGGGCTGCTCCTCTCCGGCGTGGCGATGGCCTTCGCGGGCATATCCAGGCCCGCGTCGGGGCTGGAGCATTATTTCTCGCACATGTGGGAGATGATGTCGCTGGACCGAGGCTTGCCGACGGAGCTGCACGGCATCCAGGTTGGCATCGGCACGCTGCTGACGCTGAAACTGTGGGAGAAGCTCAAGGCCCTCCAGCCCAGCCGGGAAAAGGCCGAGGCGTTCATCCGCGGCTTTGACGAAGGGGAGTGGGAGGCCATGGTGCGCCGCGTCTTCGGCGGGGCCGCCGAAGGCATCCTCGCCGCCGCCCGCGCGCAGGGGCGCAACGACCCCGCCGCCCACGCGCGCCGCCTGGACAGGACGCTGGAAGGCTGGCCCGAGATCCTCCGCATCGCCGCGGAGGAGCTGCCGACGCACCGCGACACGGAGGCGCTGATGCTGCGCATGGGCATGCCCACGCAGCCCGGGGACATCGGGTTCTCCCGCCAGGACACCGTGGACGCCCTGGTGGGCGCGCGCGACATCCGCGACAAGTACCTGACGTCCTCCCTGCTGTGGGACCTGGGGCTGCTCTACGAGCCCGGGACGCACGCGGCGCTCTGACGCCGGAAGGCCATCGCGCCGGGCGGCCTGTCTGGCCCGCCCGGTGTTCTTTCTATGTGCGCGTTTGGCCGGGTTCTGACGCCTATGCTATAATCTGAAGCCGTATCGGCGCTGGGGAGGGAATGTTGTTCCGTCGCTTGCTGTTTGCCCGGCAGGAAATCAAGGGCCCGGGGGTGGAGTTGCGCCTTCGGGAGCGCCTTGGCATTGACCGGGACGGCGGCATCCGGGAGAGCGTGACCTACGACATCCTGCCGCCCGGCGGCAGGCACGCCGCGGGGTACGTCAGCCTGCGGCTGGGGGAAAGCCCGGAACTGTACTACCTAGGCCACATCGGGTACCGGGTCGAGGAGGCCTTCCGGGGCCACGGGTACGCGGCGAAGGCCGTGGCGGCGCTGTGCCCGGTGATGCACAGCCTGGGGCTGCATACCGTGGTCATCACGACGGACGTGGACAACGTGCCCTCGCGGCGCACGTGCGAGCGCCTGGGCTGCGAGCTGGAGCGCATCGTCCCCGTCCCGCAGCGCTACCGCAACCTGTGCATGGATTCGCCGGCCAAGTGCCGCTACATCCTGTCCGTCGACGGACCGGCGCCGGGAGGGTTCTGGTGACAAAAGACATCGGCGGCGTCAGGGCCCACTGGGAGGTGCTGGGCAGCGCGGGGGAGACCCTGCTGCTGCTGCACGGCTGGGGCCCGGGGACGGTCAGCCTGCAGTCGCACATGAAGCCGCTGGCGCTTTCGCTCAAGGACAATTTCCGCGTGTACATGCTGGATTTCCCGGGCCACGGGGAGTCGGGGATGCCCCCTTCGGACTGGGGCGTGCCGGAGTACGCGCGGTGGACCCTGCAGGTCATGGACGAGCTCGCGCTGCCGCGCGCCTCGCTGGTCGCCCACTCGTTCGGCGGCCGGGTCGCGCTGTGGCTCGCAGCCAACCACCCTGACCGGGTGGAGAAGCTGGTGCTCACGGGATGCGCGGGGCTGCGGCCAAGGCGGCCGATGGCTTCGCGGGCGCGCGCCCTGCTGTTCAAGCTTGGCCGCGCGGGCCTGGGGGCCGCGGGGCTCGTGCCGACGCTGCGCCCCCGGGCACAGGCCGCGCTCGCGAAGCTGCGCGCGGAGTTCGCCAGCGCGGACTACCTCGCCACGCCGGAGCGGCTTCGCGCCGGGTTCAGCAATATCGTGCGCCAGGACCTGCTCCCCCTGCTGCCCAAGATCCGCCAGCCGGTCCTGCTGGTCTGGGGCGAGAACGACACCGCGACGCCGCTGTGGATGGCGCGGGAGATGGAGGAGAACCTCGCGGACGCGCGCCTGCTGGTGTACGCTGCCGACGACCACTGGGCGTACCTCAACCAGCTTGCCCGGTTCGTAACCGCCGCCGAGGTCTTCCTGACGGGCGGGGCGCCGCTGTGAGCGCGCTTCGCGGCCTCTCCGCATTCGTGCTGTGGGCGGCGCCCATATTGGCGATGCTGCCGGCCGCCACGCTGCTCATGCAGTACTACCAGCTCAGCAGCTACCAGGCGGGCGGATACCTGCGCGCGCTGCGCCGCCAGGCGCGCAAGGTCTTCTGGCCGGGCGTCGCGCTGTTCGCGGCTTCCGTCATCTTCCTCTACGTAGGCAGCCTCGCGCTGCCCCTGCACCCGCTGGTGTCGCTACCCATATCCCTCCTGTGCGCCGCGGCCGTCCTGCTGTGCGGCTACGCCGCAGGCTTCCTTTCCTACCGGGAGAAGAAGGCGAAGACCAGGCTCGTGTTCACCCCGCGCATCCGGCGGCTGTACGCCGCGCTGCTGGCCGTCGGCCTCCTGGCCGGCGCGGCCCTGGGCGCGCTGGT
>DATHTQ010000167.1:0-13633 GCA_035463055.1 Candidatus Limnocylindria bacterium | reverse complement strand
CGAGTGCGAGGAGGAGGCCACCTACCGCTACCCGCCGGGGTTCTCCTGGGACAAGGACAACCACCGGGGCGACGCCTACCTGGAGTACGCAGGGGGGGCGAACGTCGTGGAGGTCGCGGTGGACCCGATCACCTGCGCGGTGGAGGTCACCGGGGTGTGGGCGGCGTTCGACGTCGGCACGCCGGTGGACGACCGTTTGATTGCGGGCCAGGTCCAGGGCGGGATGGCGCAGGGGCTGGGATACGCCGCGATGGAGGCGCTGGAAACCCGCAACGGCAGGCCGCTGCAGTGCAGCCTGACCGACTACATCCTGCCCACGTGCCTCGACCTGCCCCCCGTCACCTACCGCCTCCTGGAGGCGGAGTCCCCCGCCGGGCCGTTCGGGGCGCGGGGGATGGGGGAATTGACCCTGGTGGGCGCCGCGCCCGCCTTGGCCGCGGCGGTGGAGGACGCCCTGGGCAGGCCCGTGACACGCCTGCCCGTCACCCCGGAATACCTGCTGGAGCTGGTGGGACATGATTGAAGCGGTTTCGTTCACGCTCAACGGGAAGCCCGCGGAGGCGCGCGGCGGGGGGATGCGCCGCCTGCTCGACGTCCTGCGGGAGGACTTCGGCCTGACCGGGGCGAAAGAGGGCTGCGGCGAAGGCGAATGCGGCGCCTGCGCCGTGCTGGTGGACGGGCTGCTCATGAACAGCTGCCTGCTGCCCGCGGTGTACGTCGAGGGCCGTGAGGTCGTCACCATCGAGGGCTTCCGGGAGACGGAACGCTTCCGCGCGCTCAGCCGCTGCTTCGAGGAGGCCGGGGCCGTCCAGTGCGGCTTCTGCACGCCGGGCATGGTCCTGGCGGCCGAGGCGCTGCTGCGCGCGAACCCCGACCCCACCGACGGGGAGGTGCGCGAGGGGCTGTCGGGCAACCTGTGCCGCTGCACCGGGTACACGGCCATCGTGGAGGCGGTCCGCGCGGCCGCCCGGGAGGGGCTATGGCAGCCGTCCGCCGTCCGCTGAGCCTGGGGGAGGCCCTGCGCATCCTTGCCGACGGGCCGATGGACGTCCTGGCGGGCGGCACGGACCTGATGCCGCGCCGCGCGCGCGCGCCCGGGCCGGCAAGGCCGGCGCTGTGCGTCGGCCACCTCGGGGAGCTGCGGCATGTAGGGATGGCCGGGGACGAGCTGCGCATCGGGGCCGCCTGCACGCTGACGGAGCTGCTGGACAGCCCGCTCCTGCCGCCCTTCCTCAAGCAGCCCCTCGCCGGGATGGCCGCCCCCGCCATCCGCAACGCCGCCACCATCGGGGGCAACGTGTGCAACGCCTCGCCCGCGGGCGACGCGCTGCCGATGCTGTACGCGCTGGACGCCGTCCTCCTCCTGCAATCGGCAAGGGGCGAACGGCTCGTGCCCGTCCGGGACTTCATTACGGGCCCGGGCAAAACGACGCTGGGCGCGGGCGAACTGCTGGCGGAAATCCGGGTCCCGCTGGGGCGGGAGTGGCGCTTCGCGTACCACAAGGTAGGCACCCGCCGCGCAAACAGCCTCGCCAAGCTCTCCCTCTACGCGCTGTGGGATGGGGACCGCGGTAACTTGATGGACGTGCGCGTGGCGCTGGGGGCGGTCGCGCCGACGGTCGTGCGCAGCCGGGAGGCCGAGGAGGAAGCCCTGCGCGGCGTCCGGCAGGGCGGCGAGGGCTTCGCGGCGGGGGTCCTCGCGCGGTACGGCGCCCTCATCACGCCGATTGACGACGCGCGGTCCAGCCGCGCCTACCGCCGCGCAGTAACCCTGCGGCTGCTGGAACGCTTCCTGAAGGAGGAGATGGGCACGTGAGGAAGAAGTGGGCTGCGCTGCTGTTCTTCGGCGCCGCGTGGGGCGTCTGCGAGGCCACGCTCGGGTTCGTCCTGCACCGCATGGCCGTCGCGCTGCCGGGCCTGCCGGGCGCGCTGATGTTCCCCATCGGCTATTTCTGGATGCGCAGGGCGCAGAAAGCGACGGGAAACGGATGGGCGGCGCTGTCCGCCGCCGCGGTCGCCGCATCCGCCAAGCTGGCGGACTTCCTCGTCCCGGGCGCCGACCCGGTGCGGGTCGTCGGCCCCGCGCTGTCCATCCTGCTGGAGGGGCTGGCGGTCGCGGCGCTGTACGCGCAGGACGGGGCGGGCAAGAGGCTCCCGGTGTTCCGCTGGTTCTCGATGGGCGTGCTGTGGCGCACGCTGTTCGCCCTTTACCTGTACATAATTTCCCTGTTTGATTTTCCGGCCGCGCTGGTGACCAATGGATTGCCCACGCTGCTGCGCTTCGTCCTGCTGGAGAGCGCGCTCAACGCCGCGGTCATCGCGGCGGGGGTGCTCGCCGCATCCCGCCTGCCCCGGTTCCGGGCGATGCCCGTGAAGCCCGCGGCGGCATGGGCGGCGTGCCTGCTCGCCATCGTCGCGCACGCGGCGCTGTAGGTTCGTGGTCCATTTCGTCACGGGCGCGGTCAACAGCGGAAAGACTGCGCGAATGCGGGTAATCAGTTCGCATATGCCCGGGGCGGGCGGCGTCCTCAGCATGAAGGTCATGGACGGCTCGTTTGTGGCGGGGTATCGGCTCGAGTGCCTGCCCGGCGGCGAATCGGCCATGCTCGCAATGCGAGCGGAATCCTTCCGCGGGCAGTTTCCAGAGGCCTGCCGCCTGGGGCCGTACGTCTTTTCCGGGGAGGCTTTCGCCCTGGGCTGCCGGGCGCTGCTCGCCGCGTGCGCGGACCCTGCCGCCTCCGCGGTGTTCCTCGACGAGGCGGGACCTTTGGAATTACGGGGTGAGGGGTTCGCGCAAACCCTGCCCGCCGTCCTCCGCTGCGGCAAGGACGTGTATGTCGCCGTGCGGGACTCCTGCGTGGAGGCGTTCCTCCGCATATATGAAGTTCAGGAGTATGAGTTGATCCGGGTTGACCGGAAACCGTCGTTAATATAGGAACTTGATATGGTAATTGCTATGTTTGCGCCGCCTAGCCGCGGCGCTTCTTCCATTCCTTGATGCCCTCCAGCCGCTCCTTGTACCACGCCTCCTGCCCCTGGCCCGCGGGCAGGTAGTATTCGCGGCCCAGCAGGGAGTCCGGCAGGCACTGCATGGCGGTCAGCTTGTCCTCGGCGTCGTGCGCGTACTCGTAGCCCCTGCCGTAGTCGAGTTCCCGCATCAGCCCCGTCGGGGCGTTGCGGATGATGAGCGGCACGGGCTCGGCGAGCTGGGTCAGCGCGTCCTCGCGCGCCTTGGCGTAGGCTTCGTACAGCGCGTTGGACTTGGGGGCCAGCGACATCCGCACCGCCGCCTGCGCGAGGTGCACCGTGCACTCGGGCATCCCGATGAAGTGGCACGCCTGGTAGGCCGCTACCGCGGTCGTGAGCGCCTCCGGGTCCGCCAGGCCGACGTCCTCGCTGGCGAAGCGCACGATCCTGCGCGCGACGTACAGCGGGTCCTCGCCCGCCTCCAGCATCCGGGCCAGCCAGTAGACCGCGGCGTCCGGGTCGGAGTTGCGCATGGACTTGTGCAGGGCGGAAATGATGTTGTAGTGCTCCTCTCCCCCCTTGTCGTACAGGAGGGACTTGCGGGACGTCGCGGCCTCCAGCGTCTCGCGGGTCACTTTCACGGCGTCGCCGTCCTGCGCGCTGTTGAGGATGACCATCTCCAGCGTGGAGAGCGCGATGCGCGCGTCCCCGTTGGCGAATGCGGCGATGGCTTCCAGGATGCCCGGCTCCATGTCCACGTTCAGGTTCCCGAAGCCCCGGGGGTCCTTCATCGCGCGAAGCAGCAGCGAGAGCAGGTCCTCTTTCGTCAGCGCGTGCAGCACGAACACCTTGCACCGGGAAAGCAGCGCGCCGTTGATCTCGAACGACGGGTTCTCCGTCGTCGCGCCGATGAGCGTGATGCTGCCCTTCTCCACGAACGGCAGGAACGCGTCCTGCTGCGCCTTGTTGAAGCGGTGGATCTCGTCCACGAACAGGATGGTGCGCTGCCCGAACCTGCGGCCCTCCTCCGCGCGCGCCATGACCGCGCGGATTTCCTTGATGCCGCTGGTGACGGCGGAGAAGTCGATGAACTCCGCCTTCGTCTTCCCCGCGATGATGCGGGCCAGCGTCGTCTTGCCGACGCCCGGGGGTCCCCAGAAGATCATCGAGGAGACCTGGTCGCCCTCGATGAGCCTGCGAAGCACCTTGCCTTCCCCCAGCAGGTGCTCCTGGCCCGCGAACTCATCCAGCGTGCGCGGCCGCAGGCGCGCGGCCAGCGGCTGCGCGTCGTCCCGTTCAAAGAAGGTCTGCTGCTCCATACGCCCTGCCCTCCGAACATACGTTCCGGGTGGATATTACCCGCACGGGCGCGGGGGCGCAAGCCCCGCGTTTGCATGCGCGGCATCATGTGTATGTTCTGTATGACAAAGCACAGGAAAAGGAGGCAGCAAGATGCCGGAACTTCCGCCGACCGAGCGCCGCGTGGAGATGAACACGGACCCGAAGGTCAACGAGGAAATCCGCGAAAAGACGCGCGAGAACATCAGGAAGTACGAGGACGCCGGGCCGGACGCGATCCGCGCGAGGCTGGAGGAGCTGGAGCACGAGTGGGACACCGAGCGGGTGCTGGAGGCCAACGCCTCCGCCCTCGTCGTCATCGGCAGCGCCCTGGGGTTCTTCGTCAGCCCGTTCTGGATGATCCTGCCCTTCATCGTGGGCGTCTTCCTGTTCCAGCACGCCCTGCAGGGGTGGTGCCCGCCGCTGCCGCTCATCCGGGCGCTGGGTGTCAGGACCAACAGGGAAATCAGGACGGAGAGGGAAGCCCTGCAGGCGCGGCTGGTGCAGGCCGGGGCCTGACGCCGTCCCGTTAATTACACCACGACCTGCGCGGCGCTCGCGCCGGAGCGGTCCTTCCTGACGACGATCTGCCGGGAAATCCGGTCCTTCAGGTCGCCGACGTGCGAGATGATGCCGATGAGGGTGCCCTGCGACACGCCCTCCAGCGCCCGCATGGCCAGCGCCAGCGTCTCGCTGTCCAGCGACCCGAACCCTTCGTCGATGAACATCGCGTCCAGCCGCACGCCCCCGGCGTAGCCCTGGATCTCGTCGGACAGCCCCAGCGCCAGGGACAGGGAAGCGAGGAACGACTCCCCGCCGGAAAGGGTCCGCACGTCGCGCTCGGTGCCGTTGTGGTGGTCGAGCACGCCCAGGTCCAGCCCGGTCTGGCTCTGCTTCCCGCCCGCGCCGCGGCGCACCAGCTCGAACTGGCCGGACGACATCTGCACCAGCCGCTGGTTGGCCCGCCGGATGATGCGGTCGAAGTAGGCGGCCTGGACGTAGGTCTCCAGCTTGATCTTCTCCTTGCCCGCGAGGTCGCCGTTGGCGGTGTCGGACAGCGCTTTCATCCACCTGCAGCGCTCCTGCGTGTCGTCCATCTCCCCGGCCAGACGTCGGACCCCTTCCAGCGCCTCGGCGTTGTCGCGCACGCGCAGCGTGAGGCGCTGGCGCGCTTCGTCCAGCGCACGCTGCTCCTCCTGCGCCCGCGCCTTTTCCTGCGCGAGGCCCTGCGCGTCCGCGGGCGCGCTGCCCGCGAGCTGCGCGGTTAGCGCCTGGATTTCCTGCTGGGCGGCGGCGACGGCCTGGCCGGCCCCGCTGAGGGCGTCCCTCAGGCGCGCCAGGCCTTCCTCGAACGCCTTCTTTTTCGCCTTCAGCTGGCTGACCTGCGCGAGGGCGTCTTCCCTGCGGGGATAGGGGAGGGCCTGCGCGAGCTTTATGCACGCCTCCGCGTCGGCGGCCTTGCGTTCCGTGAGCGCGGCCGCGGCCTCGCGGGCGGCCTGCAGGCCCGTTTCCGCCTCGCGCACCCCCTGTTCCATCTGGGGCCGGGCTTTTTTCAATTCCTGCTTGCGGCCCAGCAGCTTCTTCTGGTGCGCGAGCCGGGCGAGCGTCCCGTCCAGCTCCGCCTGGACGGCCGCGCGCGCCTGGGCCAGCGCCAGCCCTGCGTCCTCCAGGTCGCCAACGCCCAGAAGGCGGTGCGCCTGGGCCGACAGCTCGGCTTTCGCGGCGTCCGCCTGGCCCTTTTTGCCGTGGGCGGCCGCGCTCGCGGCCTGGGCGGCGGCGTCTGCTGCGTCGGCGTCTTACTTCGCCTTATCCAGCGCGGCCTTGGCCGGGGCGCCCTCTGCCGGCTTTGCAGGGGCGGGGTGTTCCGTGGAGCCGCACACCGGGCACGGTACCCCGGGCCGGAGCTCCTCCGCCAGCACGCCGGCCTGGCCGTCCAGGAACGCGCGATGCATGCGGTCGTATTCCCCGCGCCTCGCGCGCGCGGCCTCGGCGCCCGCACGGTATTCCTCCTGCGCCCGCGCAAGGGAGCGCAGCAGCGTCCCGTAATCCTCCATGCCCTTGTGCAGGGAGGCGAGGAACTCCCCCCGCTGCGCCAGCCGGGCCTGCTCCGCGCCAAGGCTTTCCAGGGCCGCCTCGACGTTCTCCAGGGTGAGCATCTCGGCTTTCGCGCCTTCCAGCGCGGCCTGGCCTTCGCTCATCCGGCGGGTGAGCGCGGTCATCCGGGCGTCTTCCTGGTCCAGCTTCGCGGACGTTTCCGCGAGCGAGGCGTCCAGCGCGCCCAGTTTGTCGTAGTCGGGAAGCAGGGCTTCCAGCTTGATGGCCCGCTCGTGCAGCGCGTCGTGCTCCGGCTGGCGGGCTGATTCCGCTTCCAGCGAAACGCGGGCCGCCTCGCGCGCGGCGGCCGCCTGTGGCAGGCGCGCCTGCGCCGCGGACAGCGCCGCGCGCGCCCTCGCGTCGGTTTCGGCCTGGCCGATTTTCTGGTTGACGGCCTCCAGCCGCTGCGCCGACTGCCGCAGCAGCCCCTCGTTTTCCCGAAGCCGGCCGCGGTCCCGGCCCACGATCCCCTCCAGGCACGCCGCTGCGTCCTGGGGTGTGGCCGTCATCGCGCGCGCCGCGGCAAGCCGGGCCCCGGCCTCCGGGTCGTCCTCGTCCGCGCGCGCCCGGTCCAGCAGGGAGGCGTACTCCCGCTCCAGCTCCTTCCGCCGGTCCAAAAGCCGCAGGGTGTCCCTCTTCAGGGCGTCCTGGAAGTCGCGGTACAGGTTGGTGTCGAAGATGCGGCGGAAGATCTCGATGCGCTCCTCGGTCTTCGCCGTCAGGAGCTTCTGGAACTCGCCCTGCGCGATCATCGCGATCTGGGTGAACTGGCTGCGCGTGATGCCGAGGATTTCCATGATTTTCTCGTTGGCGTCCGTCACGCCGGAAACCGTCCCGCCCCCCGGCACCAGGATCTCCGCGCGCGGGTTCTGCGTCGCCGTGCCTTCGCCGCGGCGTTTGGGGCGCTCCTGCTGGGGGCTTCGCAGCACCGTATACTCGCGCCCGCGGCAGGAGAACGTGAACCGGACGTACGTTTCCGCCTCCGGCGCGGCGTACTTGCTGCGCACCATCGCGGCGGTCCGGCTGGCGCCGCTGGGCTCGCCGTAGAGCGCGTAGGCGACCGCGTCGAAGATGGTCGTCTTCCCGGCCCCGGTGTCCCCGGTGATGAGGTACAGCCCCCTGTCGCCGAACGCGCGGAAGGAGATGTCGCACTTCCCCGCGTAGCAGCCGAAGGCGGACATGGTGAGTTCCAGCGGCCTCATGCTTCGCCCTCCCGGATGCTATCGAACAGCGCGCGCACGTACTCCTCCTGCGCCGCGCCCATTTCCTGGCCGTTCTGGATTTGGTACAGCTCCGCGAACAGGTCCCGGGGCGACTTGAAGTCCAGCCCCGAGGCCTCCGGCACCACGCCCGCGGCCCGTGTGCGCGCGTTGTCGTACTCCAGGCGCATGAGGTTGGGGTACACCTCGCGCAGGCGGGCCACCGCGCCCGGCTCATCCTGCTCGTCGGTGAGGACGACGCGCACGTAGTCGTCCGTCAGGCGGACCCCCCGGCCGCAGAGTTCACGGAACGTGCCGCGCACCTCCCGCATGTCCCGAAGCGGCGTGAGCGGGAAGCTTTCGATGCGCACGTCGCCCTTTTCCCGCATCTCCACGCAAGTGACGGACTTGCGGTGCCTCGCCTCCGAGAAGGAGTACTTCAGCGGCGTGCCGCAGTAGCGCAGGGTGTCCCGTGCGACGTCCTGCGGCCCGTGGATGTGCCCCAGCGCCACGTAGTCGAACGCTTCGTACAGCGCGGCCTCCACGTTCTCCAGCCCGCCGACGCTGATCTCCTCCGATTCGCTCAGGGACGCCCCGGTCACGAACTGGTGGGACATCAGCACGTTGCGCTCCAACGGGTCCACCGGCATCGCGGTCAGCGCCGCCTCCAGCGCGTCCCGGGTGCAGGCGACCTCGCGCTCCGGGAAGTATTCCCGCACCGCGGAGGGACGCAGGAACGGCAGCATCCAGACGCGCACGTCCCCGTGTTCGTCGGTGAGCGTCAGCGGCTCCGTCGCGCCCTCGTACGCCTGGGCGATGTGGACGCGGCTCTGGCGCAGCAGCGGCGCGGCGAAGGCGACGCGCTCGGCGCTGTCGTGGTTGCCCGCGATGACGAGCACCGCCGTGCCCAAATCGTGCAGCGACTGCAGGAACCAGTCCAGCAGCTTGACGGCCTCCACGCCGGGGACCGGCTTGTCGTACACGTCCCCGCAAACCAGCACGGCGTCCGGCCTGTGCTCGCCCGCCAGCCGCAGGATCTCGCCCAGGATGTGGCGCTGGTCCTCCAGCATCGAGAATTCGTTGACGCGCTTCCCCAGGTGCAGGTCGGACAGGTGGAAGAACTTCATCCCGCCCTCCGTTCGTCGTTTTTTGCTGCCCGCGCCGCGGCGCGGCACGCAAAGCATAGGATGAAACGGGCCGCAAATCAAGGATGGGGGAGAGGGGCGGCGCTTCAAGCGCCCATCCGTGGTACAATGCCCGGGGTAAAACGGGGGTGGCGCGCATGGAAACGCGGGGCAATACTGGGCTTTCCGGGGCGGCGCGGGGCGCGTCCCTCGCGCTCAAGGGCGCCGTCGTGCTGCTGGCGCTCTGGGGGCAGTACCTCGGCTTCCTGCGCGCCGGCTACGTCGCGGCGGGCCATTTCCTGTACTTCACGAACATCTCGAACATCCTGTGCGCGGCGGGCGCGCTGGTTTTTTTCGTGTACGAAGCCCGGCGGGCGCAGCCCCCAATGTGGCTGCTGCACGCCCGCCTCGCCTATACGGCGGGCATCGCGCTGGTCTTCATTGTGTTCTCCCTGCTGCTCAGCCCCCTGATGAGCGCGGCGTACCTTGCCTCAAGGGACAACCTCGTCGTGCACAACCTGCTCCCCATGCTGTGCGTCCTCGACTTCATCCTGTTCGGCCACGGGTACGCGCAGGCGCGGCGCAGGCCGCTCGCGGGCCTGGTGACCCCGCTGCTCTACTACGCCCTCACGTTCGCGCTCAGCCGCACAGGTAGGTTCTTCGGCCGGGGCTCCCGGTTCCCCTACTTCTTCCTGGACGACGCGGCCAACGGGTGGTTCACCGTGGGCGGGGGGAGGCTGGGCGTGTTCTGGTGGATGCTGCTGATGACCGCGGCGCAACTCGGGATATCCGCCGGGCTGGTCTTCCTGCAGGGCAGGGTCCATGTCGCCGCGCCGGGCGAGCCGGAAGCAAATCCGCCTGAAGCCCGCCGGGCGGAGGAGGTCGCGTGAAGCAAAAGGCCGTCGCCATCGCGGTCCTCACCACCGTGCTGTGGTCGGTTTCCTACATCCTCAACAAGCTGGCGTTCGCGGAGGGCATCGGGCCGCTGACCCTCGCGGGCACGCGGTACCTGCTCGCCTCAATGCTGCTCTCCGTTCCCGACCTCACGCGAAAGGGCCGGGCGCAGGCCTCCCCGCCGCTGGGCGCGGCGCTGGTGCTGGGCGTCCTGGGGTACGCGGTCGCGCAGGGGCTGCAGTACCTGGGCCAGGGGTACCTGACGCCCACGCAGTCCTCGCTGTTCCTCAGCGTCGGCAACACCTCGCTGGTGCTGCTCATGGACAGGTTCTTCCTGCGGGAGAACCAGGGATGGCGGGATTTGGCGGGCCTTGGGCTCATGGTCGCGGGCATCGCGCTGTACTACGCGCCGTTCGGGCAGGGCGGGTTCTCGGCCCCGGGCATGGCGCTCATGGCGCTGTCCTCCATCGGCTATGCGCTGAACCTCAACTGTAACCGCGCGCTGCTGAAAAAGACCCGGGTGTCGCCGCGCCTGCTCGCCGCGCGGCCGATGCTGGCGGGGTCGCTGGTCATGCTCGCGTTCGCCCTGGCGACCGAGGGCGTGCCCCCGGTCACGCCGCGCCTGCTGCTCATCCTGGCGTACCTCGCCGGCGTCAGCGGCGCGCTGGGCTTCCTGCTGTGGACGCGCGCGCAGGCCGTGCTGTCGGCGTTTGAGAGCAGCAGCATCCAGAACCTGCTCCTCATCGAGATCGCGCTGCTGGACCTCGCCGTGTTCGGGCGCGCGCTGCGGCCCGCGCAGGCGGCGGGCATCCTCGTCGTCTTCGCCTCGGTGATGTGGGTCCAGTTCCGCAGGCGGCGGGGGGTGTCCCGGAACCGCGCGTGAGCTGCGCGGCCCGGGCCCCGGCGCCTGTACGCAACGGTAAATGACAGGCCGGAACCATCGTATTTCCGGTGGTTTTCGGGCCGGAATGTACGTTGTGTCCGCCCAAAAAGGTGGTATAATTCTTTCGGTCTACCCGGAGGTATTTTTTTTATGGCCATGGCCCTGATCCTGTTCCCGGCGATGTACGCCGCGCTCCTGCTGCTGCCGAAGCTGCGGGCATATATTGCGCTGGGCACCGCGGGCCTGTTCGTCGTGCTGGGCATCCTGCCGGCGGGCAAGGTGTTCTCCGCGGTGGACTGGAACGTCATCCTGATGATCCTGGGCACGATGGGCATCGTGTACCTGTTCATCGAGTCGAAGATGCCCTCGCTGATGGCGGACGTGCTCATCAGCCGCATGCCCAGCGTCAAGTGGGTCGTCATCACGCTCTCCCTGTTCGCGGGCATCGTATCCGCGTTCATCGACAACGTGGCGACCGTGCTCATGGTGGCGCCCGTGGCGCTGATGGTCGCAAAGAAGCTGGGCGTCTCCCCGGTGCCCGCGGTCATCGCGGTCGCCGTGTCCTCCAACCTGCAGGGCGCGGCCACGCTGGTGGGCGACACCACGTCCATCCTGCTGGGCGGGTACGCCAACATGGACTTCATGGACTTCTTCTTCTACAAGGGCCGCCCGGGCCTGTTCTTCATCGTGCAGGCGGGCGCGCTGGTTTCCGGCCTCACGCTGCTGCTGGTGTTCCGCTCGATGAAGCAGAAAGTGCACATGGATGGCCGGACCGAGGTCACGGACCTCTTCCCGACCTGGCTCATGCTGGGGACCGTTATGCTGCTGATCCTCGCGTCCTTCATCCCCGGCAAGCCCGCCGTCACCAACGGCCTCATCTGCATGGGGCTTCTGGTTGTTGGCATCCTGCGCGAGGCGCTGAGGGGCGGGGGGCTGGGCGCGACCGCGAAGCGCGTCTCCCGGGAAATCGACTGGTTCACGCTGCTGCTGCTCACCGGGCTGTTCATCGTCATCGCCGGCATGACCGAGGCCGGGGTCGTGGACAAAATCGCCCAGCTGTTCGTGCGCGTCAGCGGCGGCAGCGTGTTCATGATGTACTCGCTGTTGGTGTGGGCGTCGGTGCTGTTCTCGGCGTTCATCGACAACATCCCCTACGTGGCGACGATGCTGCCCGTCACCGCGGGCATCGCCCGGATG
The DNA here is from genome assembly GCA_035463055.1 of Candidatus Limnocylindria bacterium. Classification (GTDB taxonomy): domain Bacteria; phylum Bacillota; class Clostridia; order Christensenellales; family Aristaeellaceae; genus UBA6115. The sequence continues at coordinate 1,937 of DATHTQ010000167.1, read as the reverse complement.
ATGGGCGTGGACCCGACCATCCTCTACTTCGGCCTGCTGGTGGGCGCAACCCTGGGCGGCAACCTGACGCCGGTGGGCGCTTCCGCCAACATCACGGGGCTGGGCATCCTGCGCAAGGCGGGGTACGAGCCCACGACCCGCGACTTCATGAAGATCAGCGTGCCCTTCACCCTCGCGGCCGTGCTGTGCGGCTACGCGCTGGTGTGGGTGCTGTACCGGTAACCGCGAATACGGCTCGAAGGGCGGGGAGAGACCCCGTCCTTTTTCATTTCAGGAAGGCGCGCCTGGATGGGAGGGAGCCTGCGCGCGGGCGGCCCGCTCCCGCGACAGACGCATGTACCGGGCGACGCGCGGGCGGTTGTACCGCTGGGCGATGATGCAGGGCAGGTTGGCGAGCAGCGCGTACAGGAGCATGAGCCACACCGCCAGGGGCGGCAGGAACAAGCCGAACACCGGGAACGGCAGGATGGCCAGCCAGTGCGTCAGTTCGCCGCGCGCGGACTCCATCATAAAGCGGTCCAGGTATTCTGGCTCGAGGCTTTCCAGGCGTTTTTTTCGGAAGCCCTTGCGCCCCGACAGCCCGCCCCCGTCGGGGAGCAGCTCCTTCCAGCGGCTGACGCGCAGGAGCGTGTCGTATATCTGCCCGTTCCTTTCGAGCCCGCGCGTGCGGAACAGGGGGCTGTCGGGGCGGAAAAAACGGTCCGGCAGCCGCAGGCACAGGTACGCGGCGCCCAGGTGGATGCCCGTCCAGAGCAGGGCGATGAGCGCGGCGTTCCACAGCGCCGGAAGATGCAGGACCCTCATCGCGGCCGCTCCTCGCGGATTTCGCGGCCTTTCCACGTGACCGGAAGGCGGAGCAGCCGTCGGACGGACGAGACCAGGAAAATGGCGACGAACGCCGCCAGCGGCACGGGAAAGAGCGCATACGCCCAAGGGGAAAAGCGGCCGATGCGGCGGCCCGCCCATGCCAGCGCCGCCGCCCACGCGGCGTACAGCGCGAGGTATACCGCCAGCCAGGGGAGGTCCCCCGTCGCCATGTGCCGGGCCAGGCGGACGGGGACCGAGCACGCCGACGCCACCCAAAGGACAACCGCCAGCAGCGTCAGCGGCGGCGTGCCCGAGGCGCCGGCAGCCATGTTCTTGGCCCAGCCCTGGAACAGGCTTCGCAGGCCGCCGCCATACATGCGGTAGGTGAGGCCGGCGTCGCCGAAGAGGAGGCTGCCGGGCGTCCCGGCCCCGGCGAGGCGGATGCCCAGTTCCATGTCCTCCACGATATGCCCGCGCACCCCGGCGTGCCCCCCGGCCTTGTCATACAGCCCGCGGGGGACCAGCAGCACAGGGCCGAACAGCCCGCGCTGCGGCGTGCCGGGCCGGGTCGCGCCAATGGACGCGGGCACGATGAGGTTGAACATGAGCGACAATTGCTCGTACGCCTTTTCGGTCACGTGGTACGGCTGAACCGACACCGCGCGCCGGCTGGCCGCATACGCCTGCGCGAGCCGCCGCAGCGCGTCCGGCCCCAGCCGCACGTCGGCGTCCAGGAACAGCAGCAGGCCGCCCTTCGCGGCGTCCGCGCCGTTCTGGCACGCCCACGTCTTGCCCGTCCAGCCCTCCGGCTTGCCATGCAGCGAGAGGATGGTAGCCCCGCCTTGCCTCGCCACGTCCGCCGTCGCGTCCCCGGAGTCGTCATCCGCGACGATGACCTCCAGCGGTGACAGCGTCTGCGCCCGCAGGTCCGCGAGCAGCCCGGGCAGGTTGTGTTCCTCGTCGCGCGCGGGGATGACGACGGAGACCGGCGGGATTACCGGCATGGGTCCCTTCGCTGCGGGCAGGCGCGGGAACCTGCGGAACAGGTACAGGTGCGCCAGCAGCCCCGCGAGGGCGACGGCCAGGTGGTATGCGGCGCGCGTCACGTCAGGCCCGCCTTTCTGCGGTGG
>DATHTQ010000166.1:0-5057 GCA_035463055.1 Candidatus Limnocylindria bacterium | reverse complement strand
TGGTGCTCATCCTCATGAGCCTGGGCCTCCTGCGCAAGGTGGACCCGGAGGGGGAAGGGGGGAGCATGATATGAGCAAGGCGATACGGCGCGGCTACCTTGTCCTCATCCTCGCGTTCCTCTATATCCCCATCGTCGTGCTGGTCTTCCAGAGCTTCAACGCCGGGGTGAGCCGGGCGAAGTGGGAGGGGTTCTCGCTGCGGTGGTACGAGGCGCTCCTCAGGGACCCCCACATCATGCGCGCGCTGTACGTGACGGTGACCATCGCGCTCCTTGCGGCCGCCATCGCCACGGTGCTGGGTACGCTGGCGGCCATCGGCATCAACGCGATGCGCAGGCGCCCGCAGGCCTTCATGATGACGATGACCAACATCCCCATGACCATGCCCGACATCGTGACCGGCATCTCGCTGATGCTGCTGTTCATATTCACGCGGGTGCCGCGGGGGTACGTCACGATGCTGCTGGCGCACGTGACGTTCAACATCCCCTACGTCATCCTCTCGGTGATGCCGCGCCTGCGGCAGATGAACCGCTTCAGCTACGAGGCGGCGCTGGACCTGGGGGCGACGCCGGGCTACGCGCTGCGCCGGGTCATCCTGCCGTTCGTGATGCCGGGCGTCATCACGGGGGCGCTGCTGGCCTTCACGCTGTCGCTGGACGACTTCACCATCTCCTACTTCACGACCAGCCCGCTGGTCCAGAACCTCTCCACGCTGATCTACTCCGAGGCCCGCAAGGGCATCAAGCCCACGATGAACGCGCTGTCCGCGCTGATGTTCGTCGCGCTGCTCGCGCTGCTGCTGGCGGTGGACCGCCGGGCGAAACGGGTCGCGCAACCAAAATGAACGGAGGTCAAACATGCCTGGCAAACTGCTGAACCTGTCCCGCAAAGCCGCCCTCGCGCTGCTCGTCGCCGCGATGCTGCTGGCCGCCCTCCCGTCCGCCCTGGCGACGGGCGGCGTGGTCAACGTCTTCAACTGGGAGGACTACATCAACGACGAGGCCATCGCGCTGTTCGAGCGGGAGACCGGCATCAAGGTCAACTACATGAACTTCACCCTCAACGAGGACATGCTGGTGCAGGTGCGCACGAGCCCCGGCGCCTTTGACGTCGTGTTCCCGTCCGACTACGCCATCGAGCGCATGATCGCCGAGGGGCTGCTGCAGAAGCTGGACTTCTCGAAGCTCCCCAACGCGGAGCAGACGCTGGAGTGGCTCCGCAGCCCCGACTACGACCCGCTGAACGAATACTCCGTCCCCTACATGTGGGGCACGGTGGGCATCCTGTACGACACGGCGCGGGTGCAGGGGCCTGTCGACTCCTGGGGCGCGCTGTTCGACGAGGCGTACCGGGGCGAGGTGTTCATGCTCGATTCGCCGCGCGACACGCTGGGCGTCGCGCTCAAGTACCTTGGGTACTCGATGAACTCCAAGAACCCTGCGGAGATCCAGGAGGCCGCCAACCTGCTCATCGAACAGAAGCAGAAGGGCATCGTCAAGGCCTACCAGGTGGACGAAACCAAGGACAAGATGGTGGCGGGCGAGGGCATCCTCGCGGTGGTGTGGAGCGGGGACGCGCAGTACGCCATCGACCTCAACCCCGACCTCGCCTACGTCATCCCCAAGGAGGGCACCAACGTCTGGGTGGACGGCATGGTCATCCCGGCGGGCGCCCGGAACGTGGACAACGCCCATGCGTTCATCGACTTCCTCTGCCGCCCCGACGTCGCCGCGATGAACACGGAGTACATCTGGTACTCCAGCCCCAACGCGGGCGCCATCGAGCTGCTGGGCGAGGACTATACCGAAAACCCCAACCTCAACCCCTCCGAGGAGCAGCTGGCGGGGAGCGAGTACTTCCACGACAACCAGGACGTGAAGGTGCTGTACGACACGTTCTGGGGGCTTGTCAAGAACGCGAGGTAAGGCAGCCTGAAAACGGGAACGGGGGCGGCGATGCCGTCCCCGTTTTATATGCCGTAGACTTACTTAGTTTTCGGACGCCGGAAGGTTTTCCAGCTTCTCCGCGATGACGTCCCGCGCCAGGGTGAACGCCCGCAGCCGCCGCGCCAGCGTGGTGTGCTGGGAGGTGCCGGGCTTCAGGTGCTCCAGGGCCTTGCGGCTCTTGCCGATGAGCGAATCGAGCGCCCTCAGGCCCTCCTCCAGGTCCCCGCGGGAACGGTCCTCCATCATGCCTCCCGGTGCGGAATGGATGTCCTTCCAGTCGCGCTGTGTAAAAGAATCAGCGCAGCTTGAACTCCGCCCAGATCTGCTGGTACCTGCTCTCGTACGCGCCGACGTCGCGGATGAACTCCGTCTCGCCCAGGACGTCCGCCGGGATGCGGATGGCGGGATGGTCGCGCAGGTATTCGGGGATGAACCCGTAGGCGGTGGCCACGGGGGAGAGGTAGTACTGCATCGCGGCGGTGTTCCCTGCGACCTCGCTGTCCAGCAGGTAGTTGATGAGCCTGTGCGCGTTCTCCGGGTGCGGCGCGTCCGCGGGGACGACCAGCGCGTCGATGCCGAAGCCCATGCCTTCCTTCGGGTAGACGACCTTGAGGTCCGGGTTCTCGTCGGTCGCCAGCAGCACGAACGGCGTGAACATGTAGCCGACGCTGACCTCCCCGGACGTCAGGTCGTTGTGCGGGGTGTCGTAGTTGAACGAGCGCACGTTGGGGCGCAGCTCCATGAGCTTCGCCCGCGCCTCCTCCAGCTGCGCGTCGTCGGTGGTGTTGAACGAGTAACCGAGGGTCTTGAGGGTGATGCCGACGATGTTGCGCGCGTCGTCGATGACGACGATGCTGTCCCGAAGCGACGGGTCCCACAGGTCCTCGTAGCCGTCGATGTCGATGTCCACCAGCGCCGGGTCGTAGACGATGAGCGGCGTCCCGGCGGTGTAGGGCACCGCGTACTCGTTGTCCGGGTCGAAGTACTGCGAGAGGAACGCGGGGTCCAGGTTGGCGTAATTGGGCAGCAGGTCCCGGTCAAGCTTCCGCAGCTTGCCCTGCGTGCGCAGCGCGTTGAGCGCGTAGTCGCTGGCGAGGATGAGGTCGTACCCCGTGCCGGGGGCGGACATCTTGAGCAGCATTTCCTCGTTGCTCGCGAAGTTGGTGTAGTTGACCCGGATGCCCGTCTCCCGCGTGAAGGCCGCGACCGTCGCGTCGTCCACGTAGGAGGCCCAGGTGAACAGGTTCAGGACGTTCCCGTCCTCCGCCATGCCCATAGGCACCGCGGAAAGCAGCGCCAGCGCCAGCAATACCCCCAGCAGCCTTTTCACGTTCGCACCTCTTCCTATTGTTTATTGCCCCGCGTCGGTGATGTCGAACTCCGCCGCGCGCGCCAGCCGGTTCATGACTGCCAGGCCCAGCCCGTCCGCGGGCAGGGTCTCGCACAGGATGAGGGAGTACCCGCGCGCGTCCGCCTCCCGCAGCAGCCCGAACAGGCGGTGTGCGGCGTCCCGCGCGTCCAGGCCCAGCGACCACACCGCGAGGCCCGGGTAGTCCCCGAGGTTCCCCTCCATGGCCAGCACGAGCGCGCCGGGCGTGGCGCGGGCGAGCGCGTTGATATGCGCAGCGACGGCCTGCCGGTTTCCGTGCACCAGGCGCACCTTCGCGCGCGGCGCGTAGTGGCGGTGGCGCATCCCGGGGGAGGGGGCGGCCTCGTCCCGCCCGACCTCGCGCATGACGCTTTCCGCCACCCGGCACTCGCCCGCCACCGCGGCGAGCATCTCCGGCGTCACCGCGCCCGGGCGCAGGACCACGGGAATGCCGCCCCGCGCGTCCGCCACCGTGGACTCCAGCCCCACCGCGGTGTCCCCGCCGTCCAGGACCATGGGGATCAGCCCGTCGAAGTCCTCCAGCACGTGCAGCGCGCTGGTCGGGCTGGGCCGGCCGGAACGGTTGGCGCTGGGCGCGGCGATGGGAATCTCGCACTCCGCGAGGAGGGCGAGCGCGGCGGGGTGGCTGGGGACGCGCAGGGCCACGGTGTCCAGCCCGGCCGTGACCGCCTGCGGGAACATGCCCGTGTGGCGGACGATGAGCGTCAGCGGCCCCGGCCAGAACGCCGCGGCCAGCGTGTCCGCGAGGGGCGTCCACGCACCGCAGTCTTTGGCGGCCTGCGCGCTCGCGGTATGCACGATGAGCGGGTTGTCCGCGGGCCGGCCCTTGGCGCGGAAGATGCCCTCCACCGCCTTTTCCGAGAGCGCGTTGGCCCCCAGGCCGTAGACCGTCTCGGTGGGGAAGGCGACCAGTCCGCCCGCGCGCAGCAGGGCGGCCGCCTTGCGGACGTTTTCCTGCGTCGCCGGGAGCAGGAGGGTCTTCCCCGCTGCTTCCGTATCTTCCCGCCCGGCCTCGCGCTTGCTGTCCATCACCGCGCCATTATCCCACGGAAGGCGGGAAAACTCCATACCGGGACGTGGTTTTTGGCGGTGGAACGGCGGGCGGGCGAACCCCGGGCTTCATTACATACATAAAGAACCGCCGGAATATCCCCGGCGGTGCGAAGCGGCAGCGAGTGCCGTATGTATCCTGACGTGGGAGCCCCGAAGTGCCGCTGCCCGAAGTTTTTCACCCGCTACGTATAGCAGGCCGGAACCTAGCGTGTGGCTTTTGCCTTCCCCGTCGCTTGCGCGGGGGCCTGGCAGCCACCACCCGACGTCGGTCCCGTTTGGTGTAATGTGGGTAAAAACACCAGACTGGCGAACACTTCAGGTGGCATCCCTGCGAAACGGATTATACGGCAGGAGGGGGCGCGTGTCAAGCGCTGGGGCTCCCCGGCGGACCGGGCGGTAAGCCACGCATGCTCCACCCATTGCCCTTCCGCGCCTTATTGCGCCGAAAACGCCATGCGGACATGGAAAAACCCCCGCGCCGGAAACCGGCGCGGGGGCTGTGGGGTTGCCTTGGGTCAGTAGGTTTCCTGCAGCTCGATGTTCTTGTAGCGGCGCATGCCGGTCCCCGCGGGAATCAGCTTGCCGATGATGACGTTCTCCTTGAGGCCCTCCAGCGGGTCGATCTTGCCCTTGATGGCGGCTTCGGTCAGCACGCGGGTGGTCTC
>DATHTQ010000165.1:0-4777 GCA_035463055.1 Candidatus Limnocylindria bacterium | reverse complement strand
GATGTGCGCGTTCATTTGCGCCCTGTGGCCTTCCGGGTCCGTGTCCTTGTCGGGGATTTCGTACAGCCGCGCGCCGGGGATGCGGTCCCGGTGCCACTCGGCCAGTTCAAACGGGTGCACGAGGTCGTTGCGGCACGCGATGACGATGGTCGGGACCGCGGGCAGCCCCTTTAGGTCCGCGCCGCTGTAAGGCACGCTGGGGGGCAGGACCTCGAACTTGCGGAAGTGCTCCAGCGACGCGGGGTCCCTGAAGAACGACGTGAGCGCGCCCGCGGTGTAGGCGGAGAGGGCGCTGACGGAAGCATACTCGGGCGCCTTCATGAAACCGTCAAGGTCGGAGCGCCCGAGGTACTGCGCGCACAGCGCGTACAGCCGCCGCACGTCCGGCGCCATCGGCGCGTCCGTCCACGCGGGGCGCACCAGCGCGAGGCCCTTCACCCGCCCCGGGCGGCGCAGCGCGAGCGTCACGCCCACCGCGGCGCCCAGCGAGATGCCGCCCAGCCAGAACTCCCCTATGCCGAGGTCGTCCGCCAGCGCGGCGGCGTCGTCCGCCAGCGACGAAAAGCCGAACCCGTCCCATGCGGCCCCGCTCTCCCCGTGGCCCTGCATGTCGGGCGCGATAAGGCGCACGCCGGGCATGGGGTCCAGCGCGGCGAAGACCTGCCTGTGGCTGCCGCCCATGCCGTGCAGGAAGAGGAGGGGGACGCCCTCCCCGCGCTCCTCATACCAAAGGCGCAGGCCGCCGCGGGCGAATTCACGCACGGGCGATGACGCCCCGCAGGAACGCGGCGCTTTTCGGGACCTGCTCCGCCTCCAGGCTGTGCAGCATGACCGTGCCGTCGAACCCGTACTTCTTCAGCAGGCCGATGTAGTGGGGGAAGTCGATGGTGCCCTCCCCCGCCGCGACGAACGAAAGCCCCGGCCCCGCGGCGAGGTCCTTGGCGTGGGCCTGGATGACGTCCGCCCCCAGCAGCGCGAACGCCCCGTCCAGCACCGCGTTCATGTCCGGGACGTCGCCGGAGGGGTACAGGTTCGCGGCGTCCATGACGATCTTGATGTTAGGGGACTTGAAATGGTCCAGGTACGCCCGCGCGCGCTCCGGCGTGTTGACGACGTTGCTCGCCTCGGTCTCCACCCCCAGCATGACGCCCGCGGCCTCCGCCAGGGGGAGGATGCGCTCCGTGGTCTTCAGCAGGTCTTCCCAGGCGTCGGGCAGCAGGTTGCGGTCGTCCCACTCCCAGCGGCTGCGCGGGTTGCGCGAGCCGGTGCACAGGGAAATCATCGGGATGTCCAGCATCGCGGCGATGCGGCACAGCACCGGGAAGCGGGCGATTCCCTCCTCGCGCTCATCCGCGTCGGAGGCGATCATGTTGAACGTGCCGGACAGCCCCTCCAGCGCGACGCCCGCCTCGTCCGCGAGGCGGCCGATGCGGTAGACCTCCCCGTCGCTGACCTTGGCGGGGATGGGCTCCATCCCGCAGGACAGCAGGTTGAGGTGCGTGCGCGTGAGGCCGCTGTCCCGCAGCGCGCGGAACGCATCCGCCCCGGTCTCCCGGAACGTGCGCGAGAAAACGCCGATGTCCACCTAGATACCGCCTTTCACGTCCCGCAGGAATACCTTGGCCCCCCCGTTCCTGGACGACTCGTAGGTGGCGATGAGGGCGCGCAGCGCGGCCGTGCCGTCGTCCCCGTCCGCCCCCGTCTGGGGGGCGCCGTTCAGGACGGCGTCCGCGAACCCCTCCATCTGCCGCCGGTAGCTGTGGCCGTCCGCCGCGTAGGGCTTGTAGCCGATGCGGGTCTCCTCCTTCCAGCACTCGACCTCGGAGGACAGCAGCACCCAGGGGTTGTAGGTCTTGGCGTACACCGTCCCCTTCGTGCCGTAGACCTCGAACCCCTCGTGCCAGTCGGCGCGCACGGCGACCGTGAGGTCCAGCGTGCCGATGGCGCCGGAGGCGAAGTCGCACGCGACGAGCCACGAGTGCAGCGGGCCCCGCACGCACAGCCGGGCCTGCAGGCTCTCGATCTCGCCCAGCATGAAGCGCGCGGTGTCGAACAGGTGGCTGCCGTGGGCGAGCAGGTAATAGCGGTCCAGCACGGCCTTGGGGTTGCCCTCGGGCCGGCGCATCCCGCCGCTGGAGTACAGCGGGGGCATGACGTTGTCGCACAGGGTATAGCGGCCGGTGCTGTCGCAGTACCAGCCCTTGTAGGTGGTCACTTCGCCGATCTCGTTCTTCACGAAGTCGCGGGCGAACTGGATGCCCCCGTCGAAGCGCTTCATGTGCCCGACCTGGAGCACCAGGCCCTTCTCCCTCGCCAGCGCCGTGACCTTTTCGCACTCCTCGACGCTGACGCCGAAGGGCTTCTCCACCAGCACGTGCTTGCCCGCCTGCAGCGCCATGCGGGCGCAGTCGGTGTGGAACTGGTCGGCGATGCCGATGACCACGGCCTCGACCGCCGGGTCCGCCAGCATGTCCTCGTACTTCGTATAGGTCTTTTCCGGCTCATAGACCGCCGCCATCTTGGCGAGCAGGTCCTGCGCCACGTCGCAGATGGCGTACAGGCGCACGTTGGCGGCCTTGGTGGCGGAAATGAAGTGCGCGGCCTGCGATATCGTGCCGCAGCCGAGGATGCCGACGTTCAGGCACCTGTCCTTTTTCTTCACGTTGACGACCATAAACTACCTCCCTCGGGACAGCGAGAGTATAGCACATCCCTGCGCAACATGACGCGCTGTAATATGCGTTTTTCTGCGTGTTTTCGCAAATGCGGGGGGTTACAGGAAACGGTGGCCGTACCTCCGGGCGGTCTCCTCGGGCACCGGCCCCTCGCAGATGATGGTGGTGACCTGCTCCAGCGGGCAGATGACGTAGTTGGTGTGGCGGTCCAGCTTGCTGAGGCTGCACATCGCGATGACCTCGTCGCTGCGGGCGATCATCTCCATCTTGAGGTCCGCTTCCTTGTCGTAGGGGTAGGGCACGCTGACGCCGAAGCGCGCGTCGATGGCGTGCACGCCGAGGAAGAACTGGTCGAACCGGTAGCTCGCCAATTGCCGGATGGCGGTCTCCCCCACCGTGGTCTGCGACCCCTTGTCGTACTGCCCGCCCAGGAAGATGACCTCCACCTGCGGCCGGGCGCGCAGCGCGGTGGCGACGAGGAAGCTGTTGGTGACCACGCGCAGGCCCAGCCCCGCGGGGAAGGCCTCCGCGAGCAGGAGGTTGGTGCTGCCGCCGTCGATGGCGACCAGCGAGTCGGGCCGAAGGAGCGCGGCCGCCTTGAGCGCGACGGTCCGCTTCTCGGACTTCTGCACGTTGAGGCGGATGTCGATGGCGGCCGCCGGCATGCGCGAGGGCACCGCCCCGCCGAACACCCGGCGCAGCACGCCCTGGTCCTCGAGCTCCGTCAGGTCGCGCCGCACGGTGTCCCGGGAGATGCCGTACCGGTCCGAGACCTGGTTGACGATGACCTTGCCCTGCCGGTACAGGTCCTCCAGGATCTTCCGCTGCCGCTCTTCCTTGAGCATCGCCGCACCCCCGCCGCCCCGGCGTCCCTTTCCGCACTGGCCGGACTCACTGCCCTGCCGTCAGGATCTGCTCCAATTGGATGCGCTCGCCGTCCGGCCCGCGGAGGATGGCGAACTTCTCGCCGTGCGGGTACAGCCACGGGTCCGGCGTCACGCCCATCTCGAAGGCGACGCCCCGCGCCGCAAGCCGCGCGACGGCCGCCTCCACGTCGTCCACGAGGACGGAGAGGTGGTCCAGCGGCCCGTCAGTGCGCGTCCCATCCGCCTGCATGAGCTCGATGACACAATTCCCGTTCCCGATGAACGTCAGGTCGCCCTCCGCCCGGCGGTACTCCCACACCGTCGAGAACCCCAGCGTCTCTTCATAGAACTTCCGCGACCCCTCGACGTCGCGCACCCTAATGCCCACGTGCCCGAAGCCCAGCACCCGGAACGGTCCCGGCATCAGGCCTTCCTTGGCGCCAGCCGCACCACGTTCCAGCTCAGCTTCGGCACGCGCATCGTGAACGTGCCGCCGTCCATCGTGCCGTTCTCCCCCGCCGCGGGGCGCACGTTGTCCGGGTTCGCCTCGGTGTTGACGGCCTTGACGTCCGGGTGGGCGAGCACGATGTGCTCCGCGGGCACGAGGTCGCCGAAGGCGCGCAGGTCGCAGGTGAGCAGCAGGTCCTCCTGCATCGCGCGGTTGACCATGAACAGCGTGAGGACGCCGTCGTCCCCCAGCACCGCGGCGGCGTCCAGCTCAGGCACGCGCTCGTAGTCCGCGCAGTCGTACGCAGGCGCGTCCACGACGGGGCGCAGCGAAGTGCCGCGGCCGTACGCGCTGGCGTGCAGCAGGGGCCAGTAGATGGTCTGCGCCCAGGCGCCCCCGCCCGTGCGGGTCATGATGGGCGCGAGCGCGTTGACCAATTGCGCCATGCAGGCGATCTTCACGCGGTCGGCGTTGCGCAGCATCGTGACCAGCATGCAGCCCACCAGCAGGGCGTCCTCGAAGTTGTACACTTCCTCCAGCAGCGGCAGCGCGCGGCCCCACGTCTCGCGCTTGAGCGTCTCCTTGTCCTGCGCGTTGGAGTGGTACCACACGTTCCACTCGTCGAACGACAGGTGCAGCCGCTTTTTGCTGTGCTTCTTCCCCCGCACCGCGTCGCAGATGGAGGCCACGGTCTGGATGAAGGCGTCCATGTCCATGCTGCGGGCGAGGAAGCCCGGCGTGTCGTCCGTCGGGTTGCCGTAGTAGCGGTGGATGGACACGTAGTCCAC
>DATHTQ010000164.1:0-4283 GCA_035463055.1 Candidatus Limnocylindria bacterium | reverse complement strand
GACCGGCTCAACCGCCACTTCGGGTACTACCGATGAGCAGCGAGACGATGCTGACCGCGCGGGGCGTTTGGAAAAGCTTCGCCCAGGACGGCGTGCTGAAGGGGATTACGCGCACAATCAACAAGGGCGAGGTCGTCGCCGTCATCGGACCCTCCGGCTCCGGCCAGAGCACCCTGCTGCGCTGCCTGACCCTGCTGGAGCGCATCGACCGGGGCCGCATCGAGGTGGACGGCCTGGTCATGGCAGACATGGAAAGCGGCGGCTACGCCGACCGGAAGAAACTGCGGGACATCACCCTCAAGCTCGGGTTCGTGTTCCAGAACTTCAACCTGTTCCCCCACCTGAGCGTCCTGAACAACTGCACCCAGGCGCAGGTCAGCGTGCTGGGGCGCAGCCGCGCGGAGGCGGAGGCCAGGGCCATGGCGGAGCTTGCCCGCGTGGGCCTGTCCGACAAGGCCGCCGCCTACCCCTACATGCTCTCCGGCGGGCAGCAGCAGCGCGCGGCCATCGCGCGGGCGCTGTCCATGAACCCGATGATGCTCTGCTTCGACGAGCCCACCAGCGCGCTGGACCCGCTGCTCACCCAGGAGGTGCTGCGCGTCATCAAGGCCCTCGCCGAGGAGGACCGCACGATGATGGTCGTCACCCATGAGATGGCCTTCGCGCGTGAGGTCGCGGACCGCGTCCTGTTCATGGACGAGGGCGTCGTCAAGGCCGAGGGCACGCCCGACGAGGTATTCGCCACCCCGGAGGTCCAGGCGTTCGCGCACCAGGGCGCCGGGTACGGCGGCTGAGGCAGGCCATACCGGGTACACTCCGTGCGAACGTTCACGAAATGCGGCGCATGGAGGGGAATATGGAATACGTGAAGCTTGGGGACTCCGGCATCGAGGTCTCCCGCGTCTGCGCGGGCTGCATGAGCTTCGGCGCCAGCCAGGCGCTGGGCGCGTGGACGCTGGGGCAGGAGGAGACGATAGAGGTCGTCCGCCGCGCGCTGGACGCGGGCATCACCTTCTTTGACACCGCCAACGTGTATTCCGGCGGCCTCAGCGAGGAGTATCTGGGCAGGGCCGTCCGGGACCTGGTCCCCCGGGACCAGGTGGTAATCGCCTCGAAGGTGTACAACAACGAGGGCAAGCTAAGCCGCGCGGCGATCCAGCGGGAGATCGAGGGGTCGCTGCGGCGCCTGGGCATGGACTACCTCGACCTGTACATCATCCACCGCTACGACTACACCACGCCCGTGGAGGAAACACTGGAGGCCCTGCACGGCCTGGTCATCTCCGGCAAGGTGCGCGCCCTGGGCGCGTCCGCGATGTACGCCTACCAGTTCCACACCATGCAGATCATTGCGCGGGACAACGGCTGGACGCCGTTCGTCTCCATGCAGAACCACTGGAACCTGCTCTACCGCGAGGACGAGCGCGAGATGGTGCCGCTGTGCCGGCAGATGAACGTCGCGCTGACCCCCTACAGCCCGCTCGCCGCGGGGCGGCTCTCCCGCCCCGACTGGGAAGCGGACACCCCGCGCTTCCGCCAGGACCAGTTCGCCGTCGGCAAGTACGACGGCACGCGCGAACAGGACATCCCCATCGCGCAGCGCGTGCGGGAGACCGCGGACCGGCTGGGCGTCACGATGTCCCAGGTCGCCCTCGCGTGGCTGTTCCAGAAGGGCGCCGACTCCCCCATCGTGGGCGCGACGCGCGCGGAATACCTGGAGGAGGCCGCGGGCGCGCTTTCCATCCGCCTCACCCCCGAGGACGTCGCCTTCCTGGAGGAGCCCTACCTCCCCCACAAGGTAGTCGGCGCGCTGCTGCCGTAAAAAATCTGCAAAAACCTTCCAAATGTTCGCTGCCGCGCTTGACATACGGGCGCGGCTTTAATAAGATATCTGTTGCGTCAATAGGCTCATTAGCCCCGGGACTATTGAACAAGTGGCGCAGCCTGCGACCATCAGGCGAGCCGAAACAACGTTCTTACCTGATGTAAGGAGGATTTTCGCTTGAACACCTACATGGCCAATGCGCAGACCGTCCAGCGCAAGTGGTACGTCGTGGACGGCGACGGCCAGGTGCTGGGCAGGCTCGCCAGCCAGGTCGCCAATATCCTGCGCGGCAAGCACAAGCCCACCTATACCCCGCACGTGGACACGGGTGACTTCGTCATCATCGTCAACTGCGAGAAGGTGGTCCTGACCGGCCGCAAGCTGGACCAGAAGATTTACTACCGCCACTCCGGGTACGTCGGCGGATTGAAGGAGACCAAGTACCGCGACCTCATGGCCGACAAGCCGGATTTCGCGGTCCGCAAGGCAATCAAGGGCATGCTGCCCAAAGGCCCGCTGGGCAGGGATATGCTGCGCAAGCTGCACGTGTACGCCGGCGCCGAGCACAACCACCAGGCCCAGCAGCCCGAAACCCTCGAACTGGAACGCAAAGGGGAGTGAGTACCATGCCGGATATCAACGCAGTAGGCCGCCGCAAATCAGCAGTCGCGCGTGTGCGCCTGGTCCCGGGCAAAGGCGACATCATCATCAACAAGCGCGCCCTGGACGACTACTTTGGCCTGGAGACCCTCAAGATGTCCGTGCGCCAGCCCCTGGTCCTGGTCAAGGCCACCGGGTTTGACGTCATGGTCAACGTCGTGGGCGGCGGGCTCACCGGCCAGGCCGGCGCCATCCGCCACGGCATCAGCCGCGCGCTGATCAAGGCCAATCCCGAGCTGCGCCCCGAACTCAAGAAGGCCGGGTTCCTTACCCGCGACCCCCGCATGAAGGAGCGCAAGAAATACGGCCTCAAGGCCGCCCGCCGCGCGCCCCAGTTCTCCAAGCGCTAAAGCGTTCAAGAAAGGCCTCCGGGCCTTTTTTGATTTGTGGGAGTGTTGATTGCTGAATGTTTCCGCCATGGCGAAAACGCCCCGCGCGCTTGTCGTCGCGTACTGCGCTTCGTTCGCGGCGTCTTTCCAATAGAAAGCCGCCTCTCACGCGCTCCGTTGCTCCTCCTCTTCCAATCAATCACCCAAAGATAATCATGAAAGAAAACCCCGGGTGAAACCGGGGTTTATCTATTGCCGGGTTGTTTGTGGTATCAGGCGGGCGGCGTTTCCGACAGCACCGACTGTGCGATCGCGTCCGCGAAGGCGTCCAGCTCGGCGGTCTGCGCGGCCTTGGGGGCGGAGCGCAGCATGAGCGTCGGGGCGATGAGGTCCATGCCCTTCATGCTGCCCAGCAGTTCCCCCATGACCTTGTCCGCCGCGGGCAGCCAAGAGCCGTTCGCGATGATGGCGGTCTTGCGGTTGCGCAGGTTGAGCCCCGCCATCTCCCGCAGCAGCGCGTCCATGCCGTAATAGAGGCCCGCGTTGTAGGTAGGCGCGGCGAGGACCAGGTGGCTGTACTTGAACGCGTCGGCGATGATGTAGGACGCGTGGGTCTTCGATATGTCGTACATCCGCATGTCCCGCACGCCCTTGTCCGCCAGGCGCGAGGCGACGGCGGCGGCGGCGTTCTCGGTGTTGCCGTACATGGTCGCATAGGCGATCAGCACGCCGCTCTGCTCCGGGGTGTAGGTGCTCCAGAGGTTGTACTTGCCGAGGATGTAGCCCAGGTCCTTGCGCCAGATGGGCCCGTGCACCGCGCAGATCATCCTGATGTCCGCGCCGGCGAGCTTCTTCATCGCCGCCTGCACCTGGGAGCCGTACTTGCCCACGATGTTGGTGTAGTAGCGGCGGGCCTCGTCAAGGAACAGGCCATGGTAGTCCACCTCGTCGGCGAACACGTTGCCGGGCAGCGCGCCGAACGAGCCGAACGCGTCCGCGCTGAAGAGGATGCCTTCCGTTTCCTCGTAGGTGAGCATGACCTCGGGCCAGTGCACCATCGGCGCGAAGTAAAAGCGCAAGGTGTGCGCCCCCAGCGGCAGGGTGTCACCTTCCCTGACCTCCAGGGTCCGGTCCTCGAACGCGAAATCATAGAACTGGCGGATGAGCCCGAATGTCTTCGGGTTGCCCACGATCCGCATATCGGGATACCTGCGGCACAGCTCCTCGATGTTGGCGCAGTGGTCCGGCTCCATGTGGTTGACCACCAGGTAATCGATGGGGCGGCCGCCGAGCACGTGCTCGAGGTTCTCCAGGAACGGGCGGGTCACGGACGCGTCCACCGTGTCCAGCAGGGCGACCTTTTCGTCCAGGATCACGTAGGAGTTGTAGGCGACCCCGTCCGGGAGGGGGAACATATTCTCAAACAGGGCGAGCCGCCGGTCATTGGCGCCTACCCAGAAAACCGAAGG
>DATHTQ010000163.1:0-5125 GCA_035463055.1 Candidatus Limnocylindria bacterium | reverse complement strand
CGGCTGGTTCTATTCGCTGCTGGCCATCTCCACCCTCGTGTTCGGGCAGTCGCCCTACCAAAACTGCCTGGTGCTGGGTCTGGTGCAGGACAAGGAAGGCCGCAAGATGTCCAAGCACCTGGGCAACGTCGTGGACCCTGTGGACGTCATCGGCAAGTTCGGCGCGGACGCGGTGCGCTGGTACTTCTACACCGCGGGCGCGCCCTGGCTGCCCAGCCGGTTCTACGACGAGGCGGTCAGCGAGGCGCAGCGCAAGTTCATGTCCACGCTGTGGAACACCTATGCCTTCTACGTGCTGTACGCGGACATCGACGGGTTCGTCCCCTCGCAGTACCCGCTCGGAGACCAGGCCCTCACGCTGATGGACGAATGGGTCCTCAGCCGCCTCAACACGCTCGTTGGCGAGGTGGACGGGGGGCTTTCGGAGTACAGGGTCACCGAGAGCGCCAACGCCGTCGAGGCTTTCGTGGACGAGCTTTCGAACTGGTACGTGCGTCGGTGCCGCTCCCGCTACTGGGGGGACGGGATGGACGCGGACAAGGCGGCGGCGTACGCGACGCTGTCCACCGTGCTGGAGACCCTTGCCCGCCTGCTGGCCCCGTTCACGCCGTTCCTGTCCGAGGCCATCTACCAGAACGTCGTGCGCTCCGTGGACCCCGAGGCCCCGGAGTCGGTCCACCTGTGCGACTATCCGGCGGCGGACCCCGCCTTCATCAAGCCGGAGGTGGAGCGCCAGATGGACGCGCTGGTGCAGGTCGTCCAGCTGGGGCGCGCCTGCCGCAACCTGGCCGGCATCAAGGTGCGCCAGCCGCTGGCGCGGATGGTGGTCAAGGGGGCGAGCTTCGGGCAGGAGTACCTCGACCTCGCGCGGGACGAGCTGAACGTCAAGGAAGTCGCGTTCACCGACGACGCCTCCGCGTTCACGGACTACAGGCTCAAGCCGCAGCTCAAGACCCTGGGGCCAAGGTTCGGGAAGAACCTCGGGAAGGTCAGCGCGCTGCTGGCGCAGGCCGACGGCGTAAAGGCCGTGGCGGGCTTTGAGCGCGGCGAGGACCTGGAGCTTATGCTGGACGGAGAGCCCGTGCGGCTGACCCGGGACGACGTCCTGATCGAGACCAAGCAGCGCGAGAACATGGTGTCGCAGGAGAGCCGCGACGTCATGGTGGGCCTGGTCACCGCGCTTACCCCGGAATTGGTCAGGGAGGGCTATGCCCGGGAGACCATCAGCAAGCTGCAGACGATGCGCAAGGACGCGGGGTTCCAGGTGACCGACCGCATCCACGCCCGAGTGGACGGCGCCGAGGAACTCGCCGAGGCCCTTGCCGCATACCGGGACCTCATCACGGACGTCGTCCTGGCAGACACCCTCAACGGGGCGGCGGCTCCGGACTCCGCGTTCGCCCAGGACTGGGACATCAACGGGAAACCTGCCCGGCTGGCCGTCTGGAAGGCGTGACGCCGCCCCGGCGTAACCCTTCCCGGCTGTCTGAAACGCACCCGCGCGGGTAATCTATTCCCGAAGGGGTGATTGCATGAAAGGCGAGAAGAAGAACGGGCTGCTGACCCGCATGCTGGAGAAAATGGAATCCGGCAACAGTGAGATCCATTCCGCGAAGGCGGACAACACCAGCCGCCTGGATTACCGCGCGGGCAACGTCATCCAGAACCAGCCCAAGGCCGACAACCTGTGGATGAGCTGCCCCGTGCTCGACGAGACGGGCGCGCCGGTCAAGGAACAATAAGGTTACATATTGAAGAACGGCCTTCCGCTTTGGAAGGCCGTTCTTCTTGCCGACTGGCGTTCAGCGTTTTCCCGGCGCCGGCGCGTCATCGTTCGCAGGCGCGGCAGGGCCCGGCGCTTCGCTTTCCTCCTTCACGTCCTCCTGCGCGGTCAGCAGGTCGACCCGGGTGAGGAGCATGAGCTCGTCGCGGGTCACGGTGTCCTGCCGGGCCAGGCGGTTGGCCTGGCGGAACACGGCCTGCTCGAACAGGTTGCGCACGCCGCGCGCGTTGCCGAAGCCGACGCTGTCCCCGCTTTCCTCGCGCAGGATGGCGCGCAGCGTTTCCTTCGCATCCTCCGCGAGGCGGTAGCCTGACTTCTCGCAGCGCATCAGGAAGATGGCCATCATCTCGTCCACAGAGTAGTCCGGGAAGTAGAGGAAGCGGTTGAACCGGCTCTCCAGCCCCGGGTTGCTGTGGACGAAGTCGTTCATGAGGTCGATGTATCCCGCCACGATGACCACCAGGTCGTCGCGGTGGTCCTCCATGCCCTTGAGCAGCGTTTCCACGGCCTCCTGGCCAAAGTCCTGCAGGCCCCTTGTGGTCAGCGCGTAGGCCTCGTCGATGAACAGCACGCCGCCCAGCGCCTTCTCGATGACTTCGCGGGTCTTGATGGCCGTCTGGCCGACGTAGCCGGCCACCAGCCCCGAGCGGTCCACCTCGACGAGGTGGCCCTTGGACAGGATGTCCAGGCTGTGGTAGATGCGGCTCATGAGCCGGGCGATCATCGTCTTGCCGGTGCCGGGGTTGCCGGAGAATACCATGTGCAGGGACAGGTCCTCGGTCGGGAGGCTGTGCTCCCGGCGCAGGCGGTTGACCTTGACCAGGTTGATGAGGCTCTCGACCTCCGCCTTGATGAGGTCCAGCCCGATGTAGCTGTCCAGCTCCTTCTTGAGGGCCTCGATGTCCTCCTTGGGGGCTGCGGCGGCCTCCGCCTCCTTCGCCTGCGCGGGCTGGGCGCCGGCTTTCCCGGGCTTGCTAGGCTGGGAACCGTTGAAGCCGATATCCGGCACCTCCGGGTAGCCCGGTGGAGGGCCGAGTTCGGGCCCGGAGTCGTCCTCCCCGCCCCTGCGCCCCCACAGGTCCTCGCCGACCCGGTTCACGTTCTGCCGGGTCATCCGCTGGATCAGGTCGTTCTGGAGCCGGATGATCTCTTCCCTTCTGTCCGCCATGAAAGTACCCCGCTCTCGTATGCTCTGCGGGAATTATAGCACGATTGCCACCGCGCGTGCCGCAGTGCGGTGTTTTGTCGTATGATATGGAAAGGAACGCCTGCGGGCGAAGACGGGAGGGCCTATGCGCTTTGACCTGCTGCACCCGGCCGACCAGCTCGTGATGATCATGCAGCGCATCTACGAGTACGGCATGACCACGACGTCGGGGGGCAACCTCTCCATCCGGGACGAAAACGGGGACGTCTGGATGACACCCTCGGGCATCGACAAGGGTTCGCTTACCCGCTCGGACATGATCCAGATCAAGCCGGACGGCACCCAGGTCGGGATGCACAGGCCGTCGGTGGAACTGCCCCTGCATATGCGCATCTACGCGATCCGCCCGGACCTGCGGGCCGTGCTGCACGCGCACCCGCCGACGCTGATCGCGTTCAGCCTCGTGCGCCGCGTGCCCGACGTGCGCCTGGTGCCGGACGTGCTGAGCATCTGCGGCGAGGTGGGGGTGGCCGAGTACGCGGTGCCCGGCAGCGAGATGCTGGGGGAGAACATCGCGCGCAGGTTCTCCGAGGGGTACAACACCGTGCTGATGGAGAACCACGGGTGCGTCATCGGCGCCAAGGACCTGTTCAGCGCGTTCATGGCGTTCGAGACGCTCGACTTCAGCGGCCGGCTGGAAATCGACGCACTCAAGCTCGGCGTCCCGCAGCCCCTCTCGCCTGAACAGCTGGCGCAGGCCCGCGCCCCGCGGACGCCCGCGATGGCCGGGTTCGTCCCCGGGGTCGCCTCCAGCCAGGAACGGGCGGCGCGGCGCGACATGTGCCGGTTCATCCACCGCTCCTACGACCAGCGGCTGTTCACCTCCACCCAGGGAACCTATTCCCAAAGGCTTACGCCCGGCAGATTCCTCATCACCCCGTACAACAGGGACAGGAAATATCTGGAGCCGGAGGACCTCGTACTCATCCGCGACGGAATGTGCCAGGCGGGGACGCAGCCCAGCCGCTCGGTGTTCCTGCACCAGGCCATCTACGACGCGCACCCGGACGTGGGCAGCATCCTCATCGCCCACGCGCCGTCCATCATGGCGTTCGCGGTCACCCACACGCCGTTCGACTCCCGCCTGATCCCGGAGAGCTACATCAGCCTGCGGGACGTGCGCATGATGCCGTTCCTGTCCACGTCGACGGACATCCCGGGCGTCGCCGCTGCGTTCTCGCCCAGGACGCCGGTGGTCATCGTCCAGAACGAGTGCGTGGTGGTCACCGGCAGGGACCTGCTGCACGCGTTCGACCGGCTGGAGGTGCTGGAGTTCTCCGCCAAGGCGGTCATCGCCGCCAAGGAGATCGGCGCGCCGGTGCTCATTGACGACCGGCAGGTCAGCGACATCAACGCGGCATTCCATCTCGACTGAACCGAAACGCGGTAAAATGAAATCAAGAGGGAGCCCTATTCGGGGCTCCCTCTCGCTTGTTGCCGGTATGCGGCTTACTTCCTGGATTTCTCCTGGATGGAGGCGTGGGCGGCGGCCAGGCGCGCGATGGGCACGCGGAACGGCGAGCAGCTCACGTAGTCGAGGCCGACCTTGTGGAAGAACTCGATGGAGGACGGGTCGCCGCCGTGCTCGCCGCAGATGCCGAGCTTGAGGCCCGGGCGTCCTTCGCGGCCCAGCTTGCAGGCCATGTCCACGAGCTTGCCGATGCCCTGCTGGTCCAGCCGGGCGAAGGGGTCGGACTCCAGGACCTTCTTCTCGTAGTAGCTGTCGAGGAACTTGGTCGCGTCGTCGCGGCTGAACCCGAAGCCCATCTGGGTCAGGTCGTTGGTGCCGAAGGAGAAGAACTCCGCCTCCTGGGCGATCTCGTCGGCGATGACGCAGGCGCGCGGAATCTCGATCATCGTACCGACCATGAACTTGACGCGGTCTCCCTGCTCGGCGAACACCTTCTCGGCGGTGTCCAGCACGATCTGCTTGACGTACTGCAGCTCTTTCTTGGTGGCGATCAGCGGGATCATGATCTCGGGCACGACGTCCTTGCCGGTCTCCTTCTTGACCTTGAGGGCGGCCTGGATGACGGCACGGGTCTGCATCTCGGCGATTTCGGGGTAGGTCACGCTGAGGCGGCAGCCGCGGTGGCCCATCATGGGGTTGAACTCGTGGAGGGCGTTGATCTTCT
>DATHTQ010000162.1:0-7026 GCA_035463055.1 Candidatus Limnocylindria bacterium | reverse complement strand
GATGATGGGCGGGAAGGCTTCCTTCCCGTCGTGGAACGAGAAGCCCGTTTGGCGGATGCGGCCGTCGCTCTTGGCGCGCTCATAGAACTTCGCGTAGTTGAAGCGCCGCATCTTCTCAAAGGCCTCGCCGTTCAGGGCGTGAAGGATGTAGAAGTCCAGCGTGCTGACGTCCAGCTTCTTCAGCTGCTCGTCGAGAAGGCGGTCCATGTCCTCTTCCTTCTGCACCAGCCATTGGGGGAGCTTGGTCGTGAGCATGACCTTGTCCCGGTAGCCGTCCTTCAGCGCCAGGCCCGTGACGGTCTCGCTCTCGCCGCCGTGGTACCCGTAGGCGGTGTCCACGTAGTTGATGCCGGCGTCTATGCCGCGGCGCACCATGCGGATCGCCTCGCCGCGGTCTATGACCTGCTTTCCGTCCTGCTCCGTCGTCGGCAGGCGCATCATGCCGAAGCCCAGCCGCGAAACCTGCCGCCCTGTCTTGCCGAAAGGCACGTACTGCATCAAAACCCTCCGATATTGTGGAATGCCCCAATTGTACACGTCAGGCGCCCGCCCGTCCAACCCCCGGCCCCTCCATCCATCCGCGGGCCCGCAGGCACGCCGCCGCGGGGGTGTGGAGCATGTCGTCCTTGCGGTAGACGTACTGGAAGCTGGACTTCACGCGCCTTCCGTCCGGCCAGTCCACCGTCCCTTCCCCGCCGGGCGCCAGGCCGTAGGATGCGGCGGACTCCTTCGGCAGGATGGTGGACACGCGGTTGTGGCAGCGGTTGCCCAGGACCAGGTCGAACACCCCAAGGTCCGGGTCGATGGCCAGGTGGTTGCCGGTATAGCCGGCCAGGGCGAACGCGCGCTGCCCCATCCAGCCCGGCACCTCGGACAGGCGCGCGACGGGCGACTTCGAGAAGCACAACAGCCCCAGGAACTGGCGGTACCCGCCGTCCGGCTGCAGGTACCCCGTGCGGTTTTCGCCGATAGACCGGAGCGTTTCCTTCGGGATGATATCACCCGACAGCAGCGCCTGCGCCAGCAGGCACATGTCCCCCATCGTGGAGAACAGCCCGGCGTGCCCCTGCAGGTCATCCCCCTGGCCCGACAGGATACGCGCCTTCGGGTCGTGCGGCAGGCCGGGCAGCGCGCTCGTCTCCAGCACATAGCGCCCGTCCAGCACCCTGTGCTCATAGTTGTAGTCCATGAGGTCCGCGCGCCTTTGCTCCGGCACCCGCGCCCAAGTCTCGCGCATCCCGGCGGGCTGCAGCACCATCTCCCGCACGGCATCATAGAACGGAAGGCCGGCCGCCGTCTCCACGACGTGCTTGAGCACCAGCGCGTTCATGTCCGAATAGACCCGCTCCCCTTCCAGGGGCACGCGGCGCGTCTGGAACACCATGGCAAGCGCGTCCGCGCGGCTTTCCTGCGCGTCGACGCGCTGGGGCGTCCGCAGCGACGCGCGGTAACCCAGGCAGTCCATGACCGGGCAATCGCCCAGGTGCCTGAAGCGCGTGTCCACGTCCGCGATTGCGTCGCCCGGGCGCAGATACCCGCGCTCCATGAGCTTCAGCACGCACAGCAGCGTGAACAGCTTGGTCAGCGAAGCGAGGTCGAACACAGTATTCTGCGTGATCGGGAGCGGGGACGTCCGGAACCCGTCCGGCCCGGCCGTCACCTCCCGCCGCAGGCCGACGATCCGGGAGGCGGCATGGCTGCGGTTGCCGTACGCCACGGCGACGCCGGTCAGCATCCCCATGCCCAGCGAAAGGTCCCGTATGGACCGCTCCAGGGCCAGGTCCGCCTCTCCCGGCGTCATCCGCTTATCGTCCGTCATGCGCCTATGGTACCACGGCGCGCCGCGCAAAACATAATGAATGCAAGCCGCCCTTGTTTCCGCTTTGCGCCTATGCGCCGATTGGCTATAATGTCGTGGCTGCAAACGGAGGGAAGAATGCTGGATATCAAGACACACCTGACGGACAACCCCAAGCGAAAGCCGGCGCCCGGAGAGAAGCTCGGGTTCGGCCAGCTGTTCACGGACCATATGTTCCAGGCAACCTATACGCATGGCGAGGGCTGGCACGACGCGGAAATCGTGCCCTACGGCCCCATCGCGCTCGCACCCTCGTCCATGGCGCTGCACTACGGGCAGGCGGTGTTCGAGGGTCTCAAGGCCTACCGCGCCGCGGACGGGCGCATCCTGCTGTTCCGGCCGGAAATGAATGCGAGGCGCCTTGGCAACTCCTGCCGCAGGCTGTGCATGCCCGCGTTCCCGGAGGAGGACTTCCTGGCCGCCGTCCACGCGCTGGTGCGCCTGGAGGAGGAATGGACACCTACCGGCGCGGGCGAGTCGCTCTATATCCGGCCATTCGTGTTCGCGACGGAGGGGCGCCTGGGCGTTTCTCCCTCCGCCGAATACCGGTTCATGGTCATCCTCTCCCCCAGCGGGTCCTATTACCCGGGCGGGCTCGCCCCCATCGGCATCCGCATCGAGGAAGAATACGTGCGCGCGGCCCGCGGGGGCATGGGCCACGTCAAGGCCGCGGGCAACTACGCGGTGTCGCTCATCGGCCAGATCAAGGCGCACGAGGAGGGGTACTCGCAGGTGCTGTGGCTGGACGCCGTCCACCGCAAGTACGTCGAGGAAGTCGGCGCGATGAACATCTTCTTCAAGGTCGCGGGCGAGGTGGTCACCCCGGCGCTGTCCGGCAGCATCCTGCCCGGCGTGACGCGGGACTCCGTGCTGCGCCTGTGCGAACTGTGGGGGGTTCCCGCGCGCGAGGCGCAGGTCAGCGCGGACGACCTCGCGGACGCCTGGCGCGCCGGGCAACTGGAAGAGGTGTTCGGCGCGGGCACCGCGGCGGTCATCTCGCCGGTGGGCAAGCTGGCCTACCGGGGCCTGGAGATGCGCGTGGGCGACGGCATTGGGGCACTGTCCGCAAGGCTGTACCAGACGCTTACGGACATCCAGTGGGGACGGGTCCCCGACCCGTTCGGCTGGGTGCGCGAAGCGTGACCCCGGGTCATTTCCGGGATTGTTTTCGTATCAGGCCGTGAAATCGAAGTACCCGAACTTCTCCGGGACGTGGAAATCGCGCTTGCCGGTAGGCTGCCATGCCTGCAGGTCCACGCCGCGGCCGCTGTAATCGACGCGGAACAGGTTGACGCGGATGCCTTCCCCGGGCCTGCGGCCGTGCGCGAACGCGGAGTAGGGAATGCGCCAGACCGAGACGGTCTGGCTTTTTTGCGGGTAATACCGCGTCTTCGTCATGAAGCCCGGCACTTCCAGGTCCATGTCGAGGGTGCGCTGGGGGGTGCCGCCGCCGCGTATCTCACCGGTGAAGCGCACGTCGTAGGGGCTGGCCTCCAGCTCGACGTACGCGCCGGGGTCGTCTCCCGTGCCGATGAACATCTCGAAGACGTCCTGCTTCCACAGGCACTCGTCGTCCAGGCGGAACGTGGCGGCGACAGCGTCGTCCTCCGCGAGGAAGCGCACGTACATCATCCCCGCCGCGTCGTCCCGCAGCGCGCGGAACTCCGTCAGCAGGAAGGGGATGCCCCCGGTCACGGTATCCGCGAGCTGGGCGCGCGCAGCCCCCTCCCAAGCCGGGTCGTCCGCTTCGGGGAACCCGGGGAGGCGGGCGTTGGTGCAGGGATAACGGCTGCCGTCTTGCGTCATGGTCACCCCCCGCTTATTGGTCGCATGGATGTATGTCAGCGGATGTTGCGTTGTGTCCGGGCGGCGGTCACATCGCGGCGGAGAACCCGCGCGCGAATTCGCGCGCCCCTTCGAGTTCCTCATCGCTGGGGTTGAGCCGCACCTTGTAGCCGGGCACCGTGTGGGCCCGCAGCTGCTCCAGCCTGCCGACGATGTTGCCAATGGCCTCGCCGCTCCACCCGAACGACCCGAACGCCGCGCACGGCTTGCCCTTGACGGCGTAGGGATGCAGGGCCGCCAGCAGCTCGCCGATGGGCTGCAGCATGTCGTTGACGAACGTCGGGGAGCCGAACAGCGCGGCGTCGGCGTTGTCGATCTCCCGGAGCACCTCCGCCTTGTTCTCTTCGGTGAGCTCAAAGGCGGACACCGTTCGCCCGGCCTTGTGCAGCTCGTCGGCGATGGTCTCGGCGAGCTTCCTGGTATACCCGTACGCGCTGACGTAGACAACCGCCACGTGGCTTCCGCTCTTGGCCGGCTTCTGCGACAGCCGCTCGTACAGGTCGCACGCCTCCGTGATCAGCTCGTCCAGCACCGCGCCGTGCCCGGTCAGCACCATCGAGGGGTTGAGCTCGCGCACGGCCTGGATGCCGTCCAGCACGTAGGGCTGCGCGAAAGGGGCCATGATGTCGTACCAGTACGCCTCCAGCGACTTCAGGTATTCCCCCTTGTCGGGGTACTTGCTGACCAGCAGCGGCTCAAACGAGTTGTGCGAGCCCAGGAAGTCGCACGTGAACAGGCCGCGGCTGAGGGAGTCGTACGTGAACATCGTGTCGGGCCAGTGCAGGTTGGGCATGGGATAGAACGTCAGCGTACGGTTGCCCAGGTCCAGCGTGTCGCCCTTCTTCACGATCCTGCCGTCGAAGTCCCGGTTGAGGATTTGGCGCGTGAAGTTCATCGCGCTGGACGTGCCGACCAGCTGCAGGCCCGGGTTGCGCTCCAGCAGCCGGTGGATGGTGCCGGCGTGGTCCGGCTCCGTATGCGAGACGACCAGGTAGTCCACCTCGCCGATGGGCATGACCTGCTCGACGTTGCGTACGTATTCGTCGAAGAAGCCCTCCTTGACGACTTCAACGAGGGCGGTCTTCCCCGAGCCCTGCACGAGGTAGGCGTTGTAGCTCGTGCCGTGCGGGGTCTGCATGATGATGTCGAAGATGCGAAGCTTCGGGTTCTGAACGCCGACCGAATGGATGCCGTCCAGCAGGACCATCGCCGTTGCCTCCGATGCATGTTTGTATGGCCTGTCTACCTGAGGAACCTCCAGAGCAGCAGGGCCGCCGCGATGATGATACCCGCGATGTTGAGCACCCGGCGGGTCCTGATGATTTTTTCCGCCGGCCAGCCGCCGGCGGTCTTGGGGGTCAGCGGCCCGCCGCAGGAAGGGCACGCCGGCATGTGGTCCAGCGCGTCCTTCCCGCAGTGCGGGCACTTGACGATGTGGCGCTCGAGGCTGCCCATGGCGTCCTACCTAAGCCACACGTTGGTGCAGAACAGCACGAACAGTATGATGCCTGCGGAAATGACGCCCGCCACGGTGAGGCCCGCGCCCAGCGCGCCCATCATCGCGAAGCGGAACTGCCGCCGGTCCAGCCCAGCCGCGCCGCCGCGGCCGGGTATCGGGGCTTCCCGGTAGCCCGGCATCCCCGCGACGTTCATCGGCGCGATGACGCGCCCGTCGTCGGCGAAAGGCTTCTTTTTCATCAAACCGGCTCCTCATAGTACAGGTGGCATGCCACCATGTGCCCGTCGAAATCCACTTCCTTGGGGACGATGGTCTTGCAGCGCTCCATGCGCCGCGGGCAGCGGGTGTGGAACTTGCAGCCCGTGGGCGGGTTCGCCGGGGACGGGATGCTGCCCTCCAGGATGATGCGCTCCATCTTGTACGTCGGGTCGGGCATCGGGATGGCGGAGAACAGCGCCTGGGTGTAAGGGTGCAAGGGCTTGCTGAACACGTCGTCGGTGGCGCCGTACTCGGCCATGCTGCCCAGGTACATCACGCCGATGGTGTCGGAGATGTGCTCCACGACCGACAGGTCGTGGGAGATGAACAGGTAGGCGAGGCCGAACTCCTTCTGCAGGTCGGCCAGCAGGTTGATGATCTGGGCCTGGATGGACACGTCCAGCGCGGAGACCGGCTCGTCGCAGACGATGAACTCCGGGTTGAGGGCGAGGGCGCGCGCGATGCAGATGCGCTGGCGCTGCCCGCCGGAGAACTCGTGCGGGTAGCGGTCCTTGTGGTAGGGCTGCAGGCCGCAGGAGCGCATGATGCGGGTGATGTACTCGTCGAACTGCCCCTCGGGCACGATGCGGTGCTCGCGGACCGCCTCGCCGATGATCTCCCCCACCGGCATGCGCGGGGAGAGGCTGGAGTACGGGTCCTGGAAGATGATCTGGATCTTGGGCCGCAGGGCGCGCAGCTCCTGCGGGCCAAGGTCGAAGATTTCCTTGCCGTTGAACAGCACGTCGCCGCTGGTCTTGTCGTTCAGGCGCAGGATGGTCTTGCCGACCGTCGTCTTGCCGCAGCCCGACTCGCCCACCAGGCCCATCGTCGTGCCGCGCTTGATGCTGAAGGAAATCCCGTCCACCGCCCGGACTTGGCCGACCACGCGGCTGAACAGCCCGGAGCGGATGGGGAAGTGCTTGCGGAGGTTGCGGACCTCCAATATGTTGTCGGCCGCGCCGGCGGATGTCACCGGCGTACGGGCGGCCACGTTATTTTGCATTGTTGATCTCCTCGGCGTTGTGGCAGGCCGCGCAGTGGCTGGGGCTGAAATACCGGTAGCTCGGATACTCGCCATCGCAGACGTCCGTCGCCAGGTCGCAGCGGTCCTTGAAATAGCAGTAGCTGGGCATGTCGATGGGGTTTGGCACGGAGCCGGGGATGCTGTAGAGGCGCTCCACCTTGCGGCTGACCGCGGGCTTGGAGGCCATGAGGCCCACCGTGTAGGGGTGGCGGGGGTTGAGGAAGACCTCCCTCGCGGTCCCCTGCTCGACGATCTTGCCGGCGTACATGACGACGACGAAGTCCGCCATCTCGGCCACGACGCCCAGGTCGTGGGTGATGAGCATGATGGATGAGTTGATCTTGTCCTTGAGGCTGCGCAGCAGGTCGAGGATCTGCGCCTGGAGGGTCACGTCCAGCGCCGTGGTGGGTTCGTCCGCGATGATGAGCGCCGGGTTGCACACCAGCGCCATCGCGATCATGACCCGCTGGCGCATGCCGCCGGAGAGTTCGTGCGGGTATCGCTGGTAGATGCCCTCGGCATTGGCGATGCCTACGGTGTCGAGGATGTCGATGCTGCGGGCGCGGGTGGCCTCGGCGGTCA